>JAATVJ010000364.1 GCA_014523515.1 Nitrososphaerales archaeon TH1177
GAATCTATTAAGGATAAAATATTTGGAAAAATGTCAGAATTTATAGGAGAAACAGGAGGTGAAGAAAAAGGATCATCGTTTGCTATTAAATCAATAATTTTTGGCCTATTTGCTTTGATTGGATTTATTATTCTTGTATATGCAATATTTGTAGCAGTTGTAGGGCAACCTTTAGCATCAATAGCAGATACTGTATTTATTGCTGCAATCATTGGATCTTTTACTTTGGTAGGAATAATTGTTAGTTCTTTATTCTTAAAGAAGTAATACTTTTTTCAAATAATGTTTAGTTCCTAAAATATTTGTAATTTATTTTGTCATTTTAAGCAATACGATACACAATGAAGAAAATTTTATAATATCAATTCATGTAACTGTAATGAACATAATCAGAAGTTATGAGTACCTGGCTATGAAAATTAATTTATCTTCAAGTATTATATATTATATCAGCGGCAAGTATCATATTCAATAGGAAAAGAGACCATATACATACTATAGCCTTCTAAATTTGCTTATCTAGTATCTATAGGAGGCTATGGCTTTTAATAATAATTTTGATATTGTTAGTAACAATGTAATAGACCAATAGAAATTCATATCCATAATGAAATAGGTGGGCGAGAGGTTATAGATACATAAAGTGCCGTTAGAAGATATTGGATTGCAGATATAAAATAATAGAAATAATCTTAAATAGTTTGATATTGTATATGTAATTATAATATTATCAACCATTATGTCTACAACAACCGCAGCCTAACTAACCATAGCCTCCTAAAATAACAACCAAGTGATTGTTGATTGTTGATTCATTTTCCAAAGGGGGTTATGGTTTTTAATAATAATATTGTGTCTACAATAACTAATAATGATAGTTTAATCAAACATAAAGTAATAATGATGATACTAAAGGAGATCCCATAACTTTTTGCCAATTGATCTTTTTCTTGTAGACATCAATAGCGAAAATTTCACCAGTGATAGTTGAATTATAGACAATATTATTATGACAAATAGCTGAAGATATCATTGGTCCTAATTCCATTACCCAAAATAGTGATAGTTCTCGTGCTAATTTATCTGAAAAAATTCCATTTCTCTCTTCATTTCCTCTAAATAAGACCCAAGAATTCTCATTATTCAAGTATTAGAATAAAAAATTATAATATATAATTATTCTATCATATCTATATAATTAAGTTATCTTAGGTTAATCCTAAAATATCTTACATTTATGTACTTTTTTTATAATGATAAAAATAAAAATATCATTCATATTTGCTATGGGTTGTCAGGTTAATGTATATATTCAATTTGATAATAGGATTCTAAGTCTATAGTAAATAAAATAATATTGAGATTTCTTTTTATAACTTACTTTTGCTATTATGATGAATAATGCCTTGCTTTAACAAAGCATACGAATTAATATTTAAACCCAAACATCTTACTTTAGGAGTCATATTTGCCATTGAAGCTTATGAAGGTTCAATTCCGAGAATGGAAAGGCAGGTAGAGTTAGCTCAACGTGCCGAAGAATTAAGCTTCTCTGCATTATGGTTTCGAGATGTTCCTTTATATGATCCTGGTTTTGGAGATGTAGGACAAATATATGATCCATGGACTTATCTAGGGTATATTGCTGCAAAAACAAAAAATATACCATTAGGGACTGCAGCTATTATTTTTACATTAAGACATCCAATCGATTTGGCAAAAGGAGCAGCTTCACTTGATCAGCTAAGCAATGGTCGATTAATCTTGGGAATAGCAGCTGGGGATAGACCTATTGAATATCCTGCATATGGACGAGATTTTAGTAGAAGAGATGTTCTTTTTAGAGAATCTGTTTATGATTTTCGTCATTTGCTTTATGAGAATTTTCCAAAATACGATTCAGTATTTGGTTCTTTGAATGGAGAAGTTGATCTTTTACCAAAACTCATATCTAAAAAAATACCATTGTTTGTTACAGGATATAGCAGGCAAACCATTGATTGGATTGCTGAAAATTCAGATGGCTGGCTGATGTATCCGAGAGATATATATTTACAGCAACATATTGTAAATAATTGGAAAACTGTAGTCAAAAAAACTGGAAATGATTTTAAACCGTTTGCGCAGTCTTTATATATAGATTTAACTAAAGATCCAGATACTAATCCTGATCGAATTCATTTAGGATACAGATTGGGAAGAAATAAATTGATTAAACATTTAAATGAGCTAAAACAAATTGGAGTAAATCATGTCTTTTTCAATCTCAAATATAGCAAACGTCCAGCTAGTGATGTCTTGGAAGAATTAGGAAAATTTGTAATTCCTTATTTTCCTATACTTGATAAACAAGAATAATTAAACAAAGTTATAAATAATTTTTTAACAATTATGGATATACCCATCATTTTTTTGTTTTGGTTTTTATAAGTTACTTTTGATACAAAAGAATTACATAAATCACATCACCTCTCGAATATACAAATTAATTTTATCTTTATTAGGAATAGTTTTATGGATATTGTATGTAAAATCATATAGAAAAATAAATCTTATAATTATACATAAAAATTTAGTTATACATCTAAATAAATGAGGCTGGGTCATAATTCATTGAACAAGTATTATTACTATATTATTATGCTATCATCAGTTCCCTAACATGTATTTGGTTGCTCGTGGGTTATCCTTGTTAGATTTACAGTTGTAATAGGCAAGTATCTGATAGAGCAGTACTGATAATAGTACTATTGCAGAAGCCTTATCATATCCTCTCGTACAGGTAATGGGTCTATCCTAAAAACAGATTTGATATGTTCTATCAACGGTTCAATCGATTTGCATCTCCATGAATAGATAGCCTGTCCCAGTTCAGATTCATAGAATTCTACACGTTCTATCCTTTCAATAGGTGTGTTTTCATATCTTTGTACTGGACACACTAAC
>JAATVJ010000365.1 GCA_014523515.1 Nitrososphaerales archaeon TH1177
GTTGGTTGATTTGATGAAATCTAAATCTATTAGAACACGTCCACGTTCTATCAAAGATTCATTATAATCATGCCATGATTTGTTTGCTGGCATGTGTTAGAATAATTGGAAGAAGATGATAAAAATTATGCTACAAACTAGTTATTTGTTTAAAATGGTTAATACATCATAGATTATTCAGTCCTATTAACTTAGAGATAAAGTAATAGGTACGTTCTACATTTTTTTATATTACGTTGTGCTCAAGATCAGAAAAATTTTATAATTTAATCCATAATTCTTCCTTAACTTAACAGAGCCAGGCTCGGTAACATTTATTCAACTTTCTTATTCGGCATTTATTTTAAATTCTACCAATTTAGAAGATAAATAGAGTTAGCTCAATAATCTAAATAAATAAATAATAAGTAATTCAAAATTTTACTGTGATATTCACTAAACCAGTTATCTTTTTTTTGTATCCACCTTTATCAGCTTTATATTAATGCAATTTGTATATGCCCAAACAGCAGAAAATCAAATTATAGAAAATGCTTTAGAGAGTGTAGAAAAGGCAATCCATTACATTGGACTCCACTTTTAGAACCGCTATCGGTATTATCTATTTTAAATGAATTTAATCGATGTTGTATAACATAAAATTTAAAAATAATTTAAAAAAATTGAGGCAAAAATCCCTAAGATAATTAACCTCTTTTCAATGTTCACATAAGCAAAAATAAAATAGATGATTCTCAGATTCTAGCCTAAATTTTGGAACCTATCTTAAATATATGTCATTTCTCTTCTTCCCTCTTCCTACTATTTATAATAATACAAAGTCAATCACCAGTAACGAAGAGGAAAAAAAGCCCTAATTTTTCCTCAGTCTAAGGCAATTATTATTATTAATCTACTAATCCAGGCTTTTAATGTTAAAAGTAATATAATATCATGAACAGAAGTAAAGTGTTTATATCCTATTACTTGACCAAATAGTTCAGTTTTTATGATGGCATTTTTTATCATTACTTGCTTTTATCAATTAGAAAAGTAATAGATCGCACTTTATCGAAGATTTCAAATTCTATTAGCACTGATTCTCTTTCCATATTCTCCTATTTTTGTGTTAGATCTTGAAATAACTCACCAAATTAATAAATAATAGTTTTCCGATCCCAATTACATGCCATGCTCGAACCCCTCAGAACCCCCTATAATATTAAATTATGAGAATTCTTAGTCAATGTTAAATTATTTATTTCAATTTATTCAATATCTTTATTTTCTCGTCAATATATATTTCAAATAAATCTAAAAATGAGCACTTTTGAATTTCATTTTTAATAAATTTAGAGACAGCATCATCATACTTTCTTATACTTTCTTTATCAGCATATTTTGAATCTGAAGAAGAAAGGTGGCTTAAACGTAGAGGATAATCTTTAAAGGAAAAGCTGGATCTATTTCACCTTTATTATCCAATACTTCTACAAATTTATTATTTGTTTCTAGAATAACATAATATCATTGAGAATCGTCAAGATTGAATGATCCAACTGCTCCTATAATGTTATTGTTATTATTATTAGTAAGTCTATTTTCCATAGTGAAAGGATCAGTAAAATTTAGTTCTCCTTGATCATTCACATAAACTCCAGAGAACCAACCCTTTCCAAGATTCACAGCAGTATTCAAGCTTAATCCTTTTTTTACCAGCTTGCTAATAAATACAGAATATTCTGTAATACTCCATTTAAAAGAATCTTTAATTGCTTGTTCATCTACTGATTTGTTATTTCTTTTATTGTTGCCATCAAATTTTTATTGTTGCCATCAAATTCAGCTCTTTTGTTCAACCTTGTAATTATTACTAATTTATTTTATATATTAAGGATTCATATTTTATAACTTAAAATATAAGTTGTCTACAAACTAGAATATTAATCTATATCTAGATTTATTATTATGATGGAGCGTATGCTTCTTTCAGTGCTATCCTGCTCACTTTACCGTAAATGTCTTCCATAATATCGACAAAGTTTTTCTGGAGCCTCCAGAAAGACGGTTCTCCAAGACGTTTTATCACAGCAGCATTAACTCGAGAAGGTTCCATACTGATATCGAGAAGCCTATAATTCTTGCCAGCATGCCAGAATGAACAGACAAAGTTTTGAAGTGGTCTGGGAGCACTTGTATCACCATCGTTGTCGGATTTGTTATCTTTCTCATCTACGTGGGATGATGGTTCTTTAGCATCGCGTCCTGTACCACCGTTTCTGGCTTTTCGTAAAGATGTCAGAATATCTTCGCGGCTTCGGCCTCTGAGCTCAAAGATCATAAACGGGTTCCTATCAAACTCTTCCGCAATGATGTAGCACACTGCAGCTATGTGTTTACAGGGGTTAGCGGAATCAGGACAGGTACAATATGCTTTAAATTCTGCTTTAGATGGAAAAAGTCTGGATGAGGCTCCTGCAAATGCTTTTTCTATATTTTCAGGCATCTCTCCTGCAAGGAGCTTTGCAGCATATATTACCTGGCTGGACATAGATTCTACAGCTGTTTTCCACTGCTTATTGCCAAGCATCTTTACAGAAATTGTGACCTTATATGGCTTTGGTCTTGAACCCTGAACACTCGCACTGATACTACCTTTGCTTATTTCAAAGTTAATGATCTGACCCATCCTTGCGTAGCTCATACCTCTTTTCAATCTGTTGCTACTCCACCCACTGCCATATGACTCGAGTATTTTCAACCACTTTTCAGACCACCACGTACTGCCTATATTCCCCTTCCTGCTTCTGGCCTTGATACCATTCTTGACTTTTCTTGGTTTTGATGGTTCACAGTCCCAGTATTCCCAGGCCATCTAAAGCCAGCCTCCATAAATAGTAGAGATTGTCTTCGTACATCTCAGAATAATGTAATTGCTGTGGTCTGTTGTATTTGATGACGTAGACAACGATGAGAATGACAACAGCAAAGAACTAATTGTCTGTAGCCACATTTTCATAATCATAATTATCATAATCACACTCACTTCTCCCTCACTACCGCATCTTTTCTCAGGATAAAGATCTGTCTCAACTGCTCGTTGCTCATCTGTGTAATCCATTTTTCTCCAGTTTCAATTATGCCATCAGCCAGACCTTTTTTTCTCTCGA
>JAATVJ010000043.1 GCA_014523515.1 Nitrososphaerales archaeon TH1177
AAATACAACACATATGCACTTTATTACGCATACCAAAACTTCAAGCAAAGGACAGGCAGGTCGCTGGCAGTCTACATATCATGACACGATGATCGACCATGATAAACATGTTGGACAAATGCTTGATCTGCTTGATGAGCTTGGAATTGCCCAAGATACCTTCGTTCTGTATTCCACTGATAACGGACCGCACAGCAATACCTGGCCTGATGGAGCCACGACCCCATTCCGTAGTGAAAAGAATACCAATTGGGAAGGGGCATTCCGTGTTCCTTTGCTGGTGCGATGGCCTGGAAAGATCAAGGCAGGTTCAATTTCCAATGGCATAGTTCAGCATCATGACTGGCTGCCAACTTTCCTTGCCATGGCAGGTGATATAGAAGTAATGGAGAAACTGAAGAAGGGATACAATGTCATCGGACGAACCTATAAGAATCATATCGACGGTTTTAACCTGTTGCCCTACCTGACTGATAAAATAACACAAAGTCCACGAAATATCTATTTCTATTTCAGTGACGATGGTGATGTGCTTGGCCTACGCTTCGATAATTGGAAGTTTGTATTTATGGAACAGCGTTGCAAAGGAACCCTTCAAGTATGGGCCGAGCCTTTCATCCGCCTTCGTATCCCAAAGATTTTCAATCTTCGCACCGATCCATACGAATTCGCAGATATCACTTCGAATTCGTACTGGGAATGGATGATTCACAACGCTTATTTCATTTACCTAGCACAGTATGCAGCAGGAAAGTTTGCAGAAACCTTTAAGGAGTTCCCCGCCGTCCAGAAGCCAAACACGTTCACGATAGATGATGCAATGGCAAAAATGTCCGAAGCCACTGCGAGTCATTAATAACAACAAATTCTATTGAAAATGCTAGATACAACAAAAGAAATCAATAAAGGAAGAATAACACTTCACCGTGAAAACATGATGTTTATAGCTGGCGGAAGTTTTATGATGGGTTCTGATAAATTCTACTCTGAAGAAAAACCAGTACATAAAGTTACAGTGGACAGTTTCTGGATGGATAAATGGCTAGTAACTAATAAAGCATTTAGTGATTTTGTATTGGCAACTAATTATATTACGATAGCAGAAAGACCATTGAATCCGGCTGATTTTCCTACTGTCCCTGAAGAAAATCTTGTTCCAGGTTCCATGGTTTTTAAAAAACGGAATGAATCTGTCGATCTGAAAAACTATGAAAACTGGTGGCAATGGATGAAAGGTGCCAGCTGGAAGCATCCACAGGGACCTAGCAGTAGCATTATTGGATTGGATGACCATCCTGTTGTTCACATATCTTATGAAGATGCAGAAGCCTATGCTAAATGGGCAGGAAAAGAATTGCCCACTGAAGCAGAATGGGAGTTTGCAGCAAGAGGTGGATTAGATGGAATGGATTTTACTTGGGGAAATGAAGATACACAGCTTACCAAACCAATGGCCAATACTTGGCAGGGAGAATTCCCTTACCAGAATCTATTAATAGATAAATATGAAGGCACTTCTCCTGTTGGTTCATTTGATCCAAACGGTTACGGATTGTTTGATATGACAGGTAATGTTTGGGAATGGACATCCGACTGGTATGTCCCACATTTAGATGAATCTGCTAATAAGGTCAAGACTTGTTGTACAATTTCTGTCAATCCAAGAGTAACATCAGCCGAGAAGAGTTATGATCCAAGACAGCCACAGTTTAAGATCCCAAGAAAAGTAGTGAAAGGTGGTTCGCATATCTGTGCTCCCAATTATTGTTTACGATACCGACCTGCTGCTCGACAACCACAGATGATCGATACAGGGATGACCCATATCGGTTTCAGGTGTATTATTAGGGCCACATAATGATACATAATACTTTTATCAAATACCAATTCAGTCTATTGTATAATAAAACTTTAACAATTCAACTGACCCATTGTACTTAATGGGGCCAGTGGAATGTGAAACTAATTTGACCTAATTTTTGGTACCTTTCTAAAAAAATTGTATAATATTTAGGAAATTGAATACTTAAAATAGATCAATAGTTTTAAACTAAAATGACAATAACAATAATAAAAATATAAGAATATCTTCACTATTTTAAAAAAAATGTAAAAATTGAGATGTAATATTACTATTAATTGGTCTATTAAATTCAGTTAAAAATAATGTCATCTTTAAATTTTGATTATTCTTCTTCTGTTTCTTCTTACTCTAATGATTTGTTTCTACTAGATTATTTTCTGTTTTCCAGACGTAGTAGTCTTTCTGAGGATGTTTAGACACACTCCAAAAATCATAATTTTCACCAATACGATCCCCTGCATTATTAAGTTGTATTTTTCCTGAAATACCCTTATCAAAAGATTCTGCTGTTTCGAAAACAATTTCTTTGAAAGATTTCTTATTATTTTTATGGTCAACAAGATAACTATTGGTACTATTTGTATCCAAACTTAAGGAGGAAATCCAGAAAGAATCGTAAGCTATTGCAGGATAGGTTATAGATTCTCCATCATGTAACTCCTCTTCTAGTACTTCAATCAACTCATGACTTTTAGAAGATTTTGTATCTATAGAATACAAAGGATTAGAAAAGTTAGTTTTAATTGCAAATAGTGCAGAATCTATATTCTTTGTAATATGGTGATTCTGAGCTATGCTATCACTGCCATACCATCTTATGTTACTGAGTGAATAATACATAGGAGATTGAATTAAGATTGGTGTTATTTCATCATAAGATATTATAAAAACTCCTACAGATTTATTACCATATTTTTTTATTTCCTCAGCTACAATACTGTTTAATCTTTCTAGATCTTCATTCCACATGATGAAATTAATTCTATGTAAGCTTGTAGCAAATTTACCTGTATGCGGTTTATAGTTTATCCCTTCTTCTACCATTTTTCCACCTAGTTTTTCAAAATGATATTTGGTCGATTTGTAAAGTTCATTTCCATAGATATCACCTCTCCACATTGGTACAACTACTTTTATTCCATCATCAATCATTCGTTCTGCAATAACCTTTCCTTGATTGATATCATCTGGTACCAATCGGAGAAGATTATCTCCTGATATAGAAAGTAATGGAGAAGTACTAGAATAACTGATTAGTATAATGTCATTAGTATCTGCATATTCTTTCGCACCTAAAACTGCAGTGCTTGTAGCTGGCCCAACAATAATTTTGGCTCCAAACGAATGTAATTGTTTTATTGCCTCAAGAGAATCTTCTGGACTTGATTTTGAATTTGCCATAACAAGATTGAACCTTGATGAAGAATTCATTTTTTCAAAATATTTGTTTATGTCATATTCAGCTTTTTCCAGAGCCACTTTTACTGGTTTTCCAATTGACGAATAAGAACCAGTAAAAGGTATAATGGCTCCCACTACAAATTCTTTATTTAAGTTATGCTGTCCATCAGCAGGACCAGTAGAAGTTAATAATGGTTTTTCAGTGATATAGTTTTTCTTAATTAACAATGAATTTTTTCCGTCACCTCCAAATCCATTGCCAAGATAAACAGATGAAAACAAAACAAGAGAAATAGTAGTTATTGAAGTAAAAATGATTTTATTAGAAAGTCTCCTATTTTTTATTCCAGCAACAATTTTGAAAGCAATGTCTTTTGATTTCCATTTAATAGAATATCGTAAATACCATATAAGACCACCAGCAATTAGTAAATAATGGGCAGAGAGCAACAAGATAGAAATCCAAAGTTGTTCTACGAATGTTGTAAGAACTATAATTGCAAACCAACTATCTCCTACTACAATTGCTAAGAAACCTACTACCTCACATACCCATGGGACTAGATGATGATGTTGTTTCTCATTTTTAATACCAAGAAGAATTGTTATTGCGAGAATAGTTAATATCGAATTTAAAGTCGGATAAGCAATAGTTACAATAAAGAGCATCATACCCCTAAAATTGGATGTTTGAGCTAGATCCAAAGTTAGATTCAAAATATATGCTAAGAATAATCCAGTTAATACGATCATCAAATACATAATTTTTTTATCTATAATGTGACTGAGTTTTTTTCTTATTATCATTAATCTATAAATTAAAAAGACATATGCAGACAACAAGAAAAAATCCGCGAAGGAAGGTACAGGAGATACAATATCCAATACTACTTCATAATATGCCCATATGACATTTGCAATAAACCAAAATACAAGTCCTATTGTTAAAAGGGTATTTTCTTTATTCTCATCAATACTCTCCCTATTTTTTAAAAAAACAAATAATGCTAGTCCTGCAGCAACCAGAGAATTTATTATAAGAACCCAATTAGATAATATTATTTTACTGTCAGGCTCAGCAAAAATTATAACTAAATTTCCTACAGCTATAGTAAAAATGACACATAGAAAAAAATACAGCGATATCAATTCTCTTTTTTCTTATATTTGCAATCATCTATTATAAAATCCTTTTTTTGGTAGAAGAAAACAATTAATCTAATTTTAATAAAGTAACTAGTTAATTTGTTAAGCTCTATTACAGACTATATTAAGTTAAGGAATTAGATTTAACTACGATATTCTATTCTGAAATATGATTATTAAAATAATCAGAATGAGACACATCCAAAAATATATTTATATAATCATTGTATTTGTATTTTCTTGACCAATACAAAACAAATTATTTATGTTATAAGATAGAAACAAAATGCCTCACAACAAGATGGGCTCCCTAGTTTTTGGAACCCACTAGTAATGTGAAATATATTTTGCTCAATGAATAATAATTTAATTTTTTTTAATCTTATGATGTTGAAAATTATTCTTTTTTTTTCTTTCACAGTGGAATGTGAAACAAATTTGACCTTATTTTTGGTCCCTTCTAAAGAGAAAGATTTTTGGATGGCATTAAAAACAAAATCTTAACGATAGAGTACCGCATATTAGAACTCTTTGTTATTGATAATACTTTAAATATGATTTATTCCAGTGAATATTGTCTTTACTATTCTAGACCATGTATTCTTATTCTGATCTTCGTCTATTCCTAAAAGCTTATTTATTTTTAGTCCATCATACAATGATACAAATCCATGTGCTATTTCTGTGATTTCTATATCTTTTCTTATATATCCTTTTTCTTTTAGAACATTTAAATAGTCTATTATGATATCTAAAATTTTTTTTCTTTCTTGATAAAGTAATTGTTTTAAATTTTTATTACGCGATGATTCAGCTATGATTTCAAAAAACATTCTGTATCCTTGGTCATTAAAATCTTCATAAAAGTTTTGGATACGAGAAATAAGGTCAATATCACTATTTTGAAATAATTTTGATAATTGATTTTTCAATTCATTTGTATTTCTCTCTGAAATAGCATTAAAAAGTTCTTCTTTATTTTTGAAATAAAGATATAAAGTTCCTTTACTAAGGTTAGCTGTTTTAGCTATGTCGTCCATTCGAGATTTATCATATCCGTATTTAGAAAATGTAGAAATAGCACCCTCAATAATTTTGTTTTTTATATTTTCCTTGTATTGATAATTTACTTTTGGACACATTCTTTGACAATCTATTTTTTAATTATTATTAATTTGAATGCTTTTGTCATTAATATCATTGCCTTCTTTATTTGTATTTGCTGATTTGACCATTTTATTTGTAATCAAATAACCTATTACACTCATTATAGCACCAGATGGAATTGAAATAATTAGCATTATTGGTAATGTTGTTGAGAAATTTGAAATTAATTGTGATATTAATGGTAATTCTTGATTATTAATGAGCAATGACATATTCAAAGGAATTGCATAAGCCCAAACTATCATGGGATAATTAAAGACATAGAACGCTGCACCTAATAATACAGCTGCTACTATTTTATTAATGGATTTTTCCTTGTATTTGATTTTTCTAAATGTAAAATTGTTAGTTAAGAAATCAGCAATAATTATTGGTATGAATGAAAGAGGGAAATACCATAAAATGGACGGAAATAAAACGCCATCAGTGGGTATTATGTTAGCAAATAAATTAATAACAATAACTAATCCGCCTATGGCACTGACAGCACCAAATCTACTCATAGTTTTGGAGGCTATAAAAAAGATCATAGATCCAAATAAAGGCAAAAACAAAGTTGCTATTATTGATGCTAAATATGGATCTGGATTAAAGTTAAATCTTTCTCCATTTGAAAAGGGAAGAGAAAAGAAATATACATACCAAATAATTGTGAACCATAATGCAGCAAAGGCTGGAATTAAAGCAATGTTTCTTAAAATTTCTAATTTGCTATTTGTTTTAGTATCTGAAATTTTTATTTTTGCTAATCCTATGACTACTCCAATTGATGTTATTAGCATACCTGTCATTAACGATATGTGTGTAGGACTCAATAAACCATCAATTCCAAAGATTTGATGCCATAAATAATCCCCTGGACCTGAAATAATACAAACTACTGAACCAATTAATAACAAATAAAATGAAAGTTTAGAAGGTCTATTTGTTATACTATGTTTATTTTTAATGTAAAGATAAGTAATAAGAACAGTTGCAATTATTATTAAGCCTATTCCTGAATAAAGTAAAGTATGAGATGGTGTAAAAAAAGTTTCAGGTTCAAACATTAAGTGAGAAGTTACATCCCAACTTGTTCCTGATATTTGCATAATTGAGCCTAAGGTGGCTAGACTAAAAATAAGTAAATAGAGTTCAAAAATGTTTTGAGAGCATATTTTTGAATTTATCCTCGATAGCATACCGTATTATATAGATAAAGTATTATATTAAGTTAACTGACTGGTCAGTCATTTTATGATTAAAATAGATATTATCAGTTAAATAAAGAACTTTGAACCCTTCTATAAAGTGGGACAGGTTATTATTTTTTAATATATCTTGAAATTCCTCATATACTCATTTCCAAATTTTCTAAAGTATATTTTGAATATTGTAAGCTATTGATAAAAGTATTCAAAATTTGTTATTATGATTTTAATATAAGCAATACCAATAATAAAAGAAAAATGTGTCCATTAAAAGAAGGATAAATTATATTCTTTTTATCAAAATGATGAAAAGTCAGGATGGTGGTGAATATAGTAGAGATATTTTGCTATGTCTAATAATAAGAGGACATTTTTTCCATAACTGTTCTAATAAATCTTAAAATCATCTTAAATGGTACTACTAACTGACTCAAGTAATATCTCTTTTATTGAACATTCAGGCCAGATTACAAAGAATAGATATAATATCAAAAACCAAACTTTCAATAGTGTCTATAATGAAAAAAGTTCCTATTTTGTCAATGCGGAAAGGTTCAATTATACTATTGGTACTGTATTAATTGCCAATTTGATAAAAAATATGCATATCAAATCTGTCTTCTCGAATGATGTTCTTATTATAGGTAGTGGCTCTGCAGGTCTTAGATCTGCAATTGAAGCTCATGATTCCGGTGTTGAGAATGTTCTCATAATTAGTCAAAGTAGGAAAGGTGATCCTCATACTGTACTTGCAAGAGGTGGCATCAATGCAGCGCTAGGTACTATGGATCCTGAAGACAACTGGATGATACATGCTGCTGATACCCTACGTGAGGGCGAGTTTCTTGCCGATTATGAACGAGTTGAAGTATTATGCAAAAATGCTTCTGATGCTATAAATGAATTGGTTAATTGGGGTGCTAGATTTCATAGAGAGAAAGACGGTAGATTAACACAACGATTTTTCGGAGCCCATACTTATAGAAGAACTGTATTTTACCAAGATTGGACTGGAAAGGAAATAATTCACGTATTAATGGAACAAGTTAA
>JAATVJ010000366.1 GCA_014523515.1 Nitrososphaerales archaeon TH1177
GAAGTAATGCTTTCTAATAAAAATTTAAATGTAATACAGCAGGAAGAATTACTAAGAATAATAATTAATAATGCAAAAAAGTTACATTTTCTTACAAACAATCTTTTAGATGTAGCACGAATGGATGAAAACCTTTTCTCATTGGATCTACAAGAGTTAGATATAGTACAATTGGCAAATGATGTTATAAAAGAAACAATGAGCCAAATTGCTGATAAAAAAATTAAAATCAGTCTTAAATGTAGTAACAATTCCTTAAATGTTATTGGAGATAAAATCCGGTTAAGTCAGGTTTTTCTAAATCTTATCAATAACGCAATTAAATATACAACTGAAGGTGATATTATAGTATCTATTAAAAGGATTAGTAAGAATAGTAAAAGTAAGAATGATAATGACGATAATGTCGCTCTAGTTCAAATTATAGATACAGGTTTGGGAATACCTCCAGATATAAAACAAAAACTATTTTCAAAATTTACAAAAGGATCCAAAATAGGTACGGGTCTAGGATTATTTATCTGTAAAAACATTGTGGAGAGTCATGGAGGTAAAATCTGGGCTGAAAATAATGTGGATAAAGGTGCAACATTTAGCTTCACAATTCCAACGAAAACTGAATAATAAATCAAATCTTCTATCTTTCTCTTTCTTTTCTATTGATTGTATGTAGTTATCTCGTTTTAACTATATCTCTCTAGATCTGGTATTTTGCAAAGTAAATATTTTTATAGATTGATAGAATATGTTTTTTCTACACGAGTGTCATGGAAAAAAAGAATAGATTATTGATTGTTGATGATGAACCAGGAACAACACTTCCTTTTAAATTAGGATTAGAAAATTATGGATTTCAAGTTGACACTTATAATGATCCCAAGTTGGCATTACATCATTTTAATAGCGGTTCGTATGATTTAGCTCTTATTGATGTTAGAATGGAAGGAATGAACGGTTTTGAGCTCGTTCAGGAAATGAAACGAATTGATAAAAATCTTAAAGTTTGTTTTATAACTTCTTTTAAAGCATATTATGACTCTTTAATAGAAGAATATCCTAACATGGATCATAAATGTTTCATCCAGAAACCGATCTCAATTGAGGATTTGTTAAAACATATAGAGAATGCTTTGTCTCAATAAAAAATTGATATTGTGATTATGATGATGATTGTATTAATATAAGTAAAAGGACTATTGTGATTAGAATGACTAAGTGCATAGCATTTCATTCCTATAAAGGAGGAACCGGTAAAACAACAATTGCAGCCAATTTTGGCGCCTTACTAGCTAAAAAGGGTTATAATGTCTATTTACTAGATCTTGATGTTTATGCTCCTAGCCTAGGATCATATTTTGATATATATGAACCAAAAAAATGGATTAATGATTTTCTTCTTGGAAATGCTTCCGTCGATGATGTCTGTTTGGATATTACCAAGAGAATTTCAGATGATATAAAAGGGAGATTAAATGTAGGATTTGCTAATTCAAGTAAGGAAGAAATTTACAAACTTGAGGGTAATGTATCAAGACAAAGCTCACAGATGCAACTTCTTAGAAATTTTATTCTTTTAAGAGAAGAACTCTTTGTAAAAAAAAATGCAGACTTTGTAATAATTGATACAAGTCCTGGAATTAGATATTGGTCTATTAATACTCTTGCTGTTTCAGATATAGTTATATTAACTCTAAAAATGGGTGATCTTGATATTGAAGGTACAAAAAAAATGGCTCAAGAGATTTATGGTGCATTCACTAAATTTGGAACATTATGCTATTTATTATTAAATCGTGGACCTGGTTACTGTTCAATTCCAGAATCTCAACACAATCCAGTTACTATTACTATAGGAAAACATGCCGGTAATCCAATACAAAATAGTTCACTTGAAGAGTTGTCAAACATAATTGATATAGGTGTAATTTCAGAAATACCTTGCTACTGTGATATTCAATTTACCAAAAAAGAATTTCTAACTGGATTAAAATATCCAGAACATCCTTTTACCCTTAAACTTTTAAATCTTGCAAATAAACTAGAAACAAATGCAACTTATAGTCAAAAATAACAATAACAACAACAATAACAATAAACATAAAAGTTATTCTAAAAAATTAATTTTATCCTTTTTTCAGTATATATGTAGTGCCAACAAGGTTATATACTTTACACTGAAATACCATGTATGCAAAAAATCCATTCTACTTCAAATAGTATAAACGGACTTTTAGATAACATTGATATTTCAAAAATTAAACCATTCAGATATTCTTATCGACGTAATATCACTGAGGATCTACATGAATTATGCTACTCTATAAATGAAAAAGGACTTTTACATCCTATTATTGTTAGAATGATTGAAGATGGAGAATATGAAATAGTTGCTGGCTCTAGAAGATATAATGCTTGTAAAATGCTTGGCTGGAGAAAAATTCTTTCTCATGTAGTAGAATTGGAAGATAAAGATGCATTCGAGGTATCATTAATAGAAAATATTCATTCTAAAAATCTCAATCCTATAGAAGAAGCTCATGCATTCCAAGACTATGTTACCAATTATGGATGGGGAGGAATATCTGAATTAGCCAGTAGATTAGGAAAAAGTGTCAGTTATGTAGATAAACGAATAAGATTGCTTGATCTGCCAGCAGATGTTGTTGACTCTCTTTATGCAGGTAGCTTAAGCGTAAGCATTGGAGATGAGTTGCTTCCATTAAAAGAAAAAGAACAACAGTCAAAGTTAGCCGAGTTGATAAAAAAACGAAAACTATCGTCCAGGCAAGTCAGAGAGTTAAAGATTGAAATGAAAAACTCTGAAAATCCCTATGATGTGTTGGATTTTGAAACTAAAATAATTGATATAGATACAAAAACACAAAAATCATTTGATAAAGCTATTATTGCCATAAGAGTAGCCATGAACAAATTGGCTTCAGTTATTGAGGATGTAGAGGATAATTGGACTGTATATGAAATCCTTTTACAGCACAAGAATATGCTCCACAATC
>JAATVJ010000367.1 GCA_014523515.1 Nitrososphaerales archaeon TH1177
CCATATTCCCTGGTTTACCTGATTTTTGGTATGTGGAACTTCGTATTCCTGTTCCATACTAAACAAAATAATTTTTTATTCGTATGATTGTGCCTATTTTTATCATTTTCAAGTACAAAAATTCAAAAATTTTTTTTCTGTAGCGATTTAAGCCATGCCAGCCATAGCCTGTCTACTATATTACCTACCTAACTGTTATACTAGTGCGTTCCTATAGATGAGGCTATGGCAATAAAATTATTAATTTTTTTAAAGTTTGTAGATTCAATTATTATATATTTTATATTACTAAAAATGATATGGAATCAAATATTTATTTTACAATAGCAATTTCATCAATTCTTGTATTTGCTTTAATTGTAGCAACAGTAGGAATAATACCAACAGCATTTGTAAATGTATTAGCACAAGAAGAAGGTGCAATTACTCCAAAAGGTTCAGTTAATGATACACAAATAATTAATGATACATTAATAGATAAAAATAAGGGCTCTACCAGAAGTAGTACTGAATTTAGCGCAGTTAATGATACAATGTCCGGTCAAAATACTTCACAATGGACTATACAACATTAGCATATGCACCACAAGGAGGAGAAAGTGAAGATACCACAGTATGACTGAAGGTTTAAGTAGGAAATGAGATAGGTGGAATGACACAGGTCACACTGATCCTGATGGAATCTTTAGTTAGAGGACTATGGCATTTAATCTACTTCTTTTATCATACAAAATATTTTTAATAATAGTGCGAGGTTAACATAGCGGGTTTTTCTAATATCGATAAACTAGTTAACTTTAATTCCTTTTTAATGGATCTAAAAGTAAGAAATTTTTTTGAAGTATATTATAATGTAAAATGATATATACTTGTTGAAATTTTTTCACTCCAGAGAAGCAAATATTCAAAGTATATCTTTTCTACTCCATCTATTACTAATTCATCATCGAAACCATTGTTTCCAAAATGAATTATAGTTATCAGGAACATAATCAATAAGATAGTCTGGTGGCTTGTCAAGAAATGTATTATTTACCCTAATCATAGAACTAACAATATAATTAAAAGTTGATGATGGATATCCAATAAAGATAGGATCGATAAAGACTTGAACCTTGTTTGTAGGCATATCTGAAATTCGAGATAAAGGAAGAGTATAGGAATTATTAGTATTATTAAAAATTGCTAAATACCATCCTTCTTCTTTATTTCCAAAGTTAGATCCTGCTCCAAAATTTGGGATAATGATTGTATATAGATGAAATTCATTTTCAACAGTTGAAGCAGTATTGGCAGCCACCGCAGTAGTAGTATAATAATATACCAACCATACATATACTGTCTCATAGTTTTCATTTTTGTTAGCATCGCCAGCTAGTTCTATAGTAAATAGCATTTTATTATCATTGACTTTATTTATATCAATAGAAAGAATATCATGGTAATCTTTAACTTCAGGAACTACATTTGTTTTATGAAGAGTAATAAGTTTTGTGTCTTTAGTGTTGTCATTAATCTTACTATTGTAGTCTTGTCCTTGAAATATAGTTGCAGTGACTTCAGTGCTGCTTGAAATAGTACTAGTTAATAGGAATAAAAATAATACTACTGATGCAATTAAAGCAGTCGACACAATGAGAATAATAAAAGTTTGTTGCATATTTCTCGTTGTAACAAAGTTTATTGAAAAAAGTATTTGAATATTTATAAAATGAATTTTTATTTGTTAATTATTTGTATTGATAATAAATGAAGCCTTAGCATTATCTATCCAATGAATAGCATTGTCTATAAATGAAGGATTATTTGATGATGGTACTTGTGTAATGGCTTGATTAGGAGATAGAGTTTCTACAATTGGAGGCTTTGTTGTTGTTTGTATCTTTTCTAAAGTATCTTCTGAAAGAAGAATTACAAAAACAACAGCTGGCGGCTTTGTTGTTGTTTGTATATCTTTTGTACCATTAGTTATATTACTATTATTATTAATTATTTCACTACTAGAATTCATTGTATTTTTTCCAAAATTTAGATATTCTACTTGTCCTGTAAAGTTAAAATCTTTGTTATCATATATTTCATTTATTTCATTGACTGTTAATCCTCTATTCCAAATTCTTACCTCATCAATTTCTCCTTTAAAAAATTTATCCAAATCCAAAGAATTGGCCCCTAGTCGAACTGGTTGATTTCCTGTAATGTCAGGCTTCTCATTTATTTGTATAATTCCAATCTGCTGGCCATCTATATACATTCTTAATACTGTTGAGCTATAAGAAACAATTACATAATGCCATTTTCCATCGTTATATTTTTTTTGAGACAATATTTCAAAGTTCTCACCTGATTGAGATTCAAATCCTCCTGTTATAGTTCCATCTATATTCATCCATACACCATAATTCATATTTTTTCCGAATTTATCATTATTGAAACCACCTTTGTTAACAATATGTGCAGGTTCATTAAAATTATTTTGTTTTGTTCTGAACCAAGTAGCCAAACTAAATTCTTCTAATTGTAATTGATTTTTATTTTCAAGATCATAAAAATCTGTCCCATTAATTCGTAGATATGGCTCAAATTTGTATGTAACATTTTTGCTTTCTGAATATGAAAAGATATTATCGTGAAAGAAACTAATAAATGATAATAATAGTAACACTATTAATAGAATAGAATAGTAGAATATATTCATTCAAATATGGCTATTATAAAGAACATATATATATTTTATCAAAGATCAAATAACTTTAACTAAAATATTCAATAACTTTGATATACTAATATATGAACAATAGAGAAGATGTATTTAAGAAGGATAGAAAGGCAAATGAGATAAAAATATTGGATAATTAAAATAGATACATGACATTTTTAATTCTTTAAATGTATTTAGAATAGGTTGCTGATATAGGGAACATATGATATCACCAATTATAAAAATATATTTTCAATTCTTTATTTTAGAAATTTATTATTTTTAGATATTTAATAATAAAATACCTAAGGATATTATAATGTTATATATATATCTATATTTAATGGTAATTTATCAATAAAAAGTAAAACAGAAAGCCCTAATAAAAAATATATTAGTTTTTATTAAAAGGCATAACAATTCATAATTTTTTTTATTATATATGATAATATCTTATTATAATCCTCTCTCTCTACTAAAATATTTTCTCTTAAAGTGGCACAAAAGCTTTGAGCATATGAATAATAACTTTTCTGATCACTAGATTTACATTAATAATAGATAATTAAAGAAGTATTCAATAATAAAAGATATTACGTCTTTGTAGCCAAATTTTATAAATTCAGATATATTTTAAATATTCTCTCTATGATATTTTGTATCTATGCAAAACTTCAATATAGACATCTTTCATAATAAGCAACTAAGTATAATGCTTTTCCTGTAAATACTTCTTTCTGTTTCTATATTTAAAGCCAATTTGAAAGATTAGTATCAATTGTTATTTTTATTCTTTTTTTATTTGTATTTTAGTTACTATTCATTTATATCAATTAATTTGATAGATATTACAAAGTGTTTTATGGATTATAAGAGAAATAGTATGAAAATTGGGTAATACTATTTATAAGGATCAAATTAAAAGAATTTCATTATCCAATCGATTTTAAAAATAAATAGTAATATTTAGAATGTTAAATGCTTCTATAATAAGAATATAAAGTTACTAGATAGAATTCTTTAGTATAAACTATATTTATACAAAATACTGATGGTATTTATTTTTTTATTGTAGTTTGTAACAGTTCTCCTATTTCATTATGCATTTTAAGAAAGTTTAATCCTTTTTCTGTAGTTTTGTATGTTTGAGTACCGTCAAGACCTTCTATTAGGTTATTTTCAATCAAAACAGAAAGATATTCTTTTAATTGTGAATAACTGAGAAAAGATTTATACATAATTTTTGTCTTGGTTGCTCCGCCATTTGCTGATTCTAGTATATTAGCTGCTATTTCTGTTCTACTTCGATTTTTCATATTTATTATTAGTAATTCATTTATTTTAATATATTGTTATATTCTTACACAAAGATAATACCATTAGATGTGAGTGTTATTAAATATTTTTGATAAATTCTATATATCTAGGCGGTAAAAAATAGTTTTTTTCTGGTTTAATTCTACATAGTAATCATTTGATCGAAGGTTAACAGTTATGTAAACATATGAATTGCTTATTATAGTAAAATACTGTTTACCTCTTTGATAAGGATATCTGATAGATAGAGCTTTAGCTTGGTATATATTTACACAATTATGACGTGGTAAGATATACTCCCCTTATGGAGATTACAGATAAAGAGAAAAATAGATTGTA
>JAATVJ010000368.1 GCA_014523515.1 Nitrososphaerales archaeon TH1177
TGGTGATTCCAATGTCATCACCCCAGATAACAAGAATATTAGGTTGTTTTTGATTTGTCTTTTCCAATTTTATTTACCTTTTACCTTTACCAATTATGTTACTTAAGATTACCTATTTGGTAATTGCCTGCAGGTATAGCAAATTTGTGAGCTCATCTATTTTAGTAGTTTTAATAATTCTCAGTCTTTCTGTTTCTATAATACAATTCGAAAATATAGAAGCATAAACAACTACTAGTTCAACTGATCCTAAGATACTATTTAAAAAATTCAAAACAGAACATGGATGCTATTCAAAAAGACACTTAGATACATTTTAATCACTTAATTCATGAAGTTAAATCGCTTTTTTTAAAAAAAATAAAATTAATTTAAATTAACTAAATGTTCGAATCATTATAAGCATCTATATGTCATTAAATTGTTGTAAAATAATAACAATATATCTTACCAAACCGAAGAAGACATAATCTACTTTTTCTTTTGATAGTATATTGAGTAATGTACTGTCGAGAATAACGGCTAGATTAGCATTAAAAAAATCTGGAATAAAAACATCAAAAGTGGGATGGTTTTGGCTATTTCAAATAATTTTGACAATAATAGCTACAAGATTTATTGATAAATGTATTGGATTCTTGATTGATGTAGCTAATAATCGATGGGAACCAGGAACATATTTGGAAGGAGTTACTGGCCTTTTGGCTATAATTGGAGCAACTATATTTGCCATAATACTTATTCTAATGCATACAGGTAAGATAAAGGACGGTCAACCAAAAGATAAAGAAAAAATAGATGATGATGATGATATTATAGAAGTAATTAAGGAAAAAATCATCAATATTGATTCAAAATTAGTATTAGCAAAAGAAGAATTGGATATTGTATTAGACTCTAGTAAATATTTCAAACATGGTAATGACATATTAAAAAGATGTATAAATACTAATACAATAAGTAAAATTCGAATATTAATAGGCTCATCTGTAGTAGATTACAATGGAACCAGAGCAAACATACTACAAACTTCAAATATAGATACCAATGAGAATTCACTATTTCAATCATTATTACAGATAATAAAAGACTTAAAAACAGAAAAAAATAAAACAATTGAGATAAGAATGCTAAATTTCCCTATATTTCAATCCATGATAATTATAGATCCATTTTCAATAGAATATGGACAGATATACTTTGAGCATATATTTTTTCCAACACAGGAAAAAGAATACAGAAACATTTTAAGAATCTTAAAAAGGTCAAAAAATATAGATAAAAAAAATATCTTTGATAGTACATATGACATCTTTTTAAATCAATGGAATAACGGAATTCGAATCCAATAGAACAAAAATTTAATTATAACTATAAGTTACTATCTTTATGAATTTTAACCAGCATTTGTTTTATATTATATTATTTGGTATAATGACTTTATTCTTATCGTCATCAATAAATAACTTTGCCGATATTAAAGCAGAAGATCAAAATGAACCTCTTCCATCATGGAAAGAAGGTATCATAAAACAAAAAATAATTGCTTTTGTACAAAATGTAACAAATCCTGAAAATACTGATTATTATATCCCTCCTGAGGACCGAATTGCAGTTTTTGATAATGATGGAACCTTGTGGTCAGAAAAACCAATACCATTTCAAGGTTATTTTTCTATTGATAGAGTTCCTACTGTAGTTGCTAAAAATCCAGAACTAAAGAATAAATCACCTTTCAAAGAAATTCTTGCGAAGAACTTTACTGTATTAAAAGATATGACAGAAAAAGAGGTAATGGATCTGATTGCTACAACGCATTCCAATATATCAGAAATTGAGTTTGATAATCTTGTTAAGAAATGGGCTCAAAATGCCACTCATCCAGAAACAAAAAGACTCTTTGTGGATATGGTATATCAGCCAATGCTGGAACTTTTGCATTTTCTAAAGACAAAACAATTTAAAGAATTTATTGTTTCTGGTGGAGGAATAGACTTTATGAGAGAAGCTCTTTCCTCAGTATATGAAATTCCCAATGATCAAATAATAGGAAGCAGTCTGAAATATACATTTGTTGATGAAATCAACGATACTAATATGGACATTAACAACAACAAATCATTTATTTTCAGAGAACCCGTTCTTGATTCCTTTGATAACACATATGAAAAACCAGCCAATATTGCACTACACATAGGCAAAGTACCTGTAATAGTAGCAGGAAATTCGGATGGAGATCTCCAAATGCTCGAATATGCTGATGACAATAATCCTACAGGAAAATCTTTGAAATTATTGATTCATCATGATGATCCTAAACGAGAATTCTCGTATGACAAAGGTGCAGAAAAAGTATTAGAAGAAGCAAAGAAACGCAACTGGAATATAGTAAGTATGAAGGATGATTTTACAACTATATTTCCTGCTATTGGAAATAAAACCTCTGATGTAAGAAAATAAACAAAATGCATTATCAAATATTTTATTACATATCAAAACTTCTAGTTCTAGACTTAAGATTGGTTGACTATTTCTTTCCATCAACTTTCTGAAATTATGAATGTAAATAGTGTTCTAATCTAAGTACATAATATGTTTCATCATATCGAGTAACACATCAATGTAAACTGTATGTCTTGAATTTTTTTTTAAACTAATGATCTAATAAAATTCTTGTTACAAACATATTTCTTAGATAGAATCCCAAGTTCAGATTTAGGAATATGATCAAGATCAAACTATAGCTAAAAGTGTTTTAATTTCTAATTTAAAAATTGTTTCATCTATTATGAATGCTGATATTCCTTTACTTTAAGTCCCCAAATAGTATAAGTATAGATAATTTTAAACTATAACTCCTTACTACATATATAAGATTTATTGGAATGAGTTTAAAAACTATAATTATATCCAAATATAAGATTCATTCTATAGAAAGATTTGGGTCCAAAAATCATGTCAAATTAGTTTCACATCCCACTGGCCCCATTCTATAAGTGAGTTCATATCAACTAAATCAGGTTTGTCATTTGTAGATGCTTTTTTAGGTCAATTTGAAGTTTTATTATTTGTCTCTTGAATTTATCTGAAACTATTGGAACGATTATAGATAACAATTTACTTATCACTATAATGTTCTTGTGATATGATAAATTGATTGTTATATTGATTGTTTCTACAAAGCCACCAAATAAAACTTGAAATTAAATATATCATATATGTATTAATGAAGAAGTCACTCATTTAATGACAGAAAATTTAAAAGTGAAAGTCATTGTGTATAGAACTGAATTTCTCTATAGGAATTATAAGTACTTCCACTGTTACCATGTCCAATAATTTTTACTTTATTGCTTTGAATGTAAAGATCTGAAAGGTCATATTCTATAAGTGTGTTTGGTGGCCTGTTAGCTGGATTCACAAATTGCTTTCCGTTAATTTCAAAGTAATATGTCCTGTCATAATGATAGCCTGTTAATCCTACTTTAGTTATGGGATAAATTCCATTGAATGTAAATTCAATCCATTCACCGTTTCCATTAGCTGACCATCTTGTTTCAAAGTCACCATCTGCAGCTTTTGGAGCCTCTTTTCCTAAATCCTCTGAGGAAGCTACTACTGATATTGGAGTTAGTTTGTTGGATGATGGTGGTGGAGGAGGAGATGGTGGTGGTAGTGATGGTGTAGTAGATGAACCATCAAATGAGTTACTATATACTAAGCCATCTATGGGAAATGTACCTTCCATTAGTTTTGTAATTTCTTTTTGATTTGTTTGATCCAATGCTCTATTCCATACACCTACTTCATCTATACTTCCAGTGAAGAGATTACTAACAGTACGAGAATTTGCTCCTATTTTAAGAGGATGATTGCCAGATGTTTCTGGAGTACTAGCAGTAGTTCTTGTACCCACTTGAACACCATCTATATATAATCTTACAATTGATCCATCAAAAGTAACAACACCATGATGCCATTGTCCATTGTTAAATGAACTGGGAGAAGTAGCATATCGATTGGAGCCACTTGAAGTTTCAAATCCTCCTTGAAGTTTTTCTGATGATGTCATCCATATTCCATAATTCATATTGTTTCCAGATGAGTCTGTTCCAAATCCGCCTTTATTTACTATAGCAGCTTCAGATCCAAAATTTGATATTGTTTTAAACCACGCGGCTACACTAAATTTTGAAAGTTTTAAGTTTTGTGCACTTGATATGGAAACTACATCATTATGGCTATTTACATTTAAAAATGGTTCATAATGATATCCAGAAGATGGAGGTGGAGGTGGTGGTAATGAGGTTGATTTTGTAATAGTAAATTGATCTGGCGTTATTCCTGCTGAATTTGGAATAAAATTCCCTACTAAGGTTGTACCGTTGTTTAGTATATCAATATTTAAGTGTCCAAATCTTAATGCTTGTTGAGATGCAGTGAAGGAACTTTGGCCACTAAGAGAGTGAAAGTTTACTCCACCAGTTCCTACAATAGCATATATTTGGCCCTCTGGATCATTATAATTTTGTAGATTATTATTGGTAATTATTGGATTTGATGGATTATTTGGATTATATTTTATTGGATATGATCTTTGATAGTTGTGAGTATGACCTTCTAGCACTAGATCAACTCCATATTGGTCAAAAATTGGATGATATATATCTCGAAGAGCTGATTCACCAAGACAAGAAGAACAACTATTTGGAGATGAATACATCGGTTTATGGAAATAAACAACAATCCAATCAATAGTTGGATCAGCAGCTGCTGAAGCTAAATCATTTTTAACAAATAAGTTTTGAGAAGAACCAGAACTATAAGAAAGTTCAGTGGCCATAGATAAAAAATGAACATTTTCAATATTAAAAGAATAATATTGACTAGTCATTCCAAAATGATTTAGATAAGTATTCAAGTCTTCGCTAGATGCACTATTTTCATGGTTACCTATTGTTATATTCATCTTTTCATCAATAGGGTTTACTGCACTTAGCCAACAATTGGCTGTTGATTGATAAGAATAGTCTCCTAATCCTAATACAAGTTCTGGATTTTTATTGAATATAGAATTTACTGTGGCATCTGTATTAGAATTACATCCCCAATCTCCTGCTGACCCAAAATTAAAATCTGGAATAGTAGTAGCTGCTTGTACAGAAATTGAATTAATATTATTAGGAAAATTTATCATTACAAGAAATAAAAAAACCGTAATAATAGTAATAGTATACACATTTGTACATTTAGAATTCATTATCTTTGAAATGAATTCCTATTATATATAGAGAAAGTAGTATGGATTCTATAGAAAAAATAATATGACTTTTAAGGATAATTTAATACAGGTTATTATCTGTAAAAGGTTAAAGGAGTTTTTTTATATTAATAAAATTAATAATATCATAGATTGATTAATTGAGGAAAAAAGAAAAAGAAGAAGAAAAAAACTTTTCAGTTAAAAGCTAATACATTTAATAAATTATAATATTTATTTATCTATTTTTGTACATGGAATTGATATAGGTATTTGATAGATATTATTTTCATTATCGTACATGTAATTTATATCAGAATCATCAAAGAAAAACATCGTGTATTTTCCTGGTAAAAGATGATCTACATAAGTAATTTCTTTAAATCCTCCACTGTTGTCTGTTGGAAAATATCCATTAAATTTTGGATTTAGATTAGCATCGAAGAGAACCCAAGAAACATGAGAGTTTGGCAAAAAATTATTACCATTGATGTTTATATTAAATCCTTCTTCGGGTCCACAATTAGGTGAAATCACAACTTTTGACTCTGCAAATGCAGATAATGATGTAAAATATATTAGAGAAGTAAGAAGAGAGACTGATAGAAATAGTGCTAATGATTTCATCATCGTTAAATTCTTATTGTACTTCATATTAGAAATTTGGATAACTATCTAATATAGGTATAGTGAAAGATTGTATTTACTAGAAGATCTAGAAAAAAGATTAAGATAATTAAAAAGATTTATTTTAATATTAGATGGTTTGCTTTAATCTAGCAATATCAAACTTAATAACACTTTGGTTTTGGTTAGGTATTCTATTTAAGTTCTATTAATTTAACGATAATAATTTATCCGTCTTTTGAAAAGAGATTTTATTTGTTATATATCAATTATCATAAATATGCTAACAATATACTATCATGTTATACACATTTTAGATCAGTATAGCTATTAGCAATTATTATTTAGTATATTATATTGTATTGATTAGTACAAAACAGATAAGATTTAAAAATATGTTGATCAGAATACAAAACCATAATTTAAAGGAATGCATGATATTTGTTTTAAATATACTGTATGATAAGTAGTTCCCAACAGCACAGCTAGCAAAAGAGATTTTTACTTCAGAAACATAACATAGGTATTTGACTAGTTTGGGATACAGAGAAGAAAGTTTAGTTAGAATAAAAGATAGATCAAATAGTGACAGACTACCAGAATAGCACAGAAGAAACATTCTATGATAGAAAAAAAGAGTCATTATCCAAAAGTAACTGGTCCCACTTTATAGAAGGGTTCAAATCCCACTGGCCCCATTGAACTCTGGGTTCCAATCCTATTTTTAGAATAATTCATGAAGCATTAATCACATGAACTAATAAATAATCTTTATTTTTCTTAGATAAGGAACCATTCTTACAATTTATAGTTTATTTTTTCATTATATTTTACTTGTAGAAATACTGCAAATGTTAAATTATATATATTCGCTCTAACTCCAATATAATTGGACTTTTATTTTATAGTTATTTTACTTGTTATTACTATTTTTCCTTCTACTTCATTAGTCAATGATAATCTTTATGAAAGTTATAATTTTAATAAACAAAATAATTTAAATCTTAATTTTTTACAAAATTCTTATGCAATTGAA
>JAATVJ010000369.1 GCA_014523515.1 Nitrososphaerales archaeon TH1177
GAAAAATTTAAATTAATATTTTATAGTTATTGTTCTTTTTGTTGTTTTATTTCACTTATAATTTCATCTTTATCTTCATATTTTCTTTGCTGTGGTAACATTATATAAACACAAGCGCCTCCACACATCGTACATGGAACATTATTTCCTTCATGCTGCCCTTGTCTATTATGAATTCTCTCTGCTTCCTCTGGATTTATAGAAAGTTCTATTTGTTTTTGCCAATTTAAGGTTCTCCTTGCTTTTGTAATTTCTCTGTCCCATTTAATCGCTTTGTCTCTCATTTTAACCAAATCCCCTGCATGAGCTGCTATTCTGTAAGCTATTAACCCTTCTTTTACATCTTCTACAGTAGGTAAAGCTAAATGTTCTGCTGGGGTTAAATAACATAATAGATCAACTCCTTCAGATGCTGATACTGCAGCTCCTATAGCGCTAGCAATATGATCATATCCAGCAGCAATATCAGTAACTAATGGTCCTAATACATAATAGGGGACATCTCCAATTAATGATTTTGCTAATCTCACATTTGCAGCAACTTCATTTAAAGGAACGTGTCCAGGTCCTTCAATCATAACCTGTACGTCATTTTCATGAGCCCTTTTTGCTAGTCTAGCTACATTTATCATTTCTGCGATTTGTAATTCGTCATGTGAATCTAAGATAGAACCTGGTCTTAATGCATCTCCTAGGCTAAAGGTTACATCATATTTTCTAGCTATTTCACACATATAATCAAAGTGTTGAAAATATGGATTTTCCTTTTCATATTTTAACATCCAAGCAGCAGTAATTGTCCCTCCTTTCGAGACAATACCTGCATGTCTTTTTACCTCCAAAACTCTTTTTGCTAGTTCTTTAGTTATTCCAGAATGAATGGTCGTATAATCTACGCCATCTTTGGCATGTTTTTCAAATGAATTTAAAAAATCATCTTCAGTAATGTTTAAGGGATTCTTATATTTTTCAACACCATAGGCATAGGCTTGATAAATAGGAACGGTTCCAAAGGTAATTGGTGCTGCATCTAAAAGTTTTTCCCGAATTAAATCTAGATTTCCTCCATCAGATAGGTCCATTATTGTATCACCGCCATATTTTACTGCAACCTTAGCCTTGGAGACTTCCTCATCTAAATTTTGATACAGAGTTGAAGTACCAATATTAACATTAACTTTGGTTCTTAGTCCTTTTCCAATACCGACTACTTTTATCTTTTGTTTTCTTATGTTATTCCTTGGAATAATTATAGAACCATTAGCTACTTTTGGAATTAGAAAATCAATATCTATACCTTCATCTTTTGCAACATAGAGCATTTCCTCTGTTGCCATTCCCCTCCTTGCGGTGCTCATCTGGGTACCCATTATTCTTCAATCTATAATACAATAAATGAATATAAAAGAATGTCCCCATTAGGTATAGAGCCGACATTAAGAGTCAGAGTGAAATACTATTATTCAAAATATCTCAAAAATATACTGCCATTATTATTTATATATCTGTATTATAAAGAAAGGAGAAAGCATTTAAGCAATGAATGAAATTATTGTTAGTCTCTCTATATTCTCACTTCAATAACTTTAATAAAAAAAAATGATAATATCTGTTATGAGTTATTTTAATAGATTAAATCCATTTTCCGAATTATTACCTCATTCACATTATAATACTCCTTTTCTATTAGAAAAACTTCTTTTTAAATTGTCTAAAAAATGGATTGCTGGATATGATATAGATGATGCATTAAGTTGTGCCTTAAATGCAAATGAACGAGGATTAAAATGTATTATCAATTATCTAGGTGAGGATTTTAAAAACCCAGAAATTGTGAAAAATACAGTAATAGAATATAAAAAACTAATAAATAAAATGAGATTCAAAAATGTTCAAGGATCAGTTTCAATAAAACCTACTCAAATTGGTCTATCTATAGATTTTAATTTCTGTTTAAACCACCTATTGGAAATAATTTCGGTTGCAAAAAAAAATCTCATTTTTATTTGGATAGACATGGAATCTTTCGAAACTGTTGAGCCTACCCTATCAATTTATCAAAAAGTATTTGAAGAAACTAATGAAATAGGTATAGTATTGCAATCATATTTGAAAAGAAGCTATTCTGATTTAACGAAGTTATTAAAATATGATGCCAATATAAGGCTAGTAAAGGGAGCCTACTATGAAAATGAAGAAAATGCGTATCAACGAAAATCCGAAATAGCCAATAATTATCTTGAAATGGTAAAACTTTTATTTTTACAAAATAAAAATATAAGACAAAATCAAATTTTTGCAATTGCAACGCATGATTCTAATATAATTGAAAAGTCTCTAAATCTATTTTCTCTCTCTGATTTAAAAAAAGAACATTTACAGTTTCAATTTTTAAAGGGAATCCGTGATAAACTAAAAACGAATCTATTGGACAGAGGATTCACTGTTGGAGAATACATTCCATATGGTGAAAATTGGTTGCCTTATTCTCTTAGAAGGATAAGGGAAAGAAAAAGTAACATACTTTTACTAATGCGATCATTAATTTCTTCATAATTCACATTAATTATCGTAATTTCACGGTTTGAATACTTCCTCCATTAGCAGATACAATAACCTTGTCAAAATTCAATTCATCAGGATCGGGAGTTATAAATATCGCTCCAAAAGGTCCAATATTTCCAAATGTATGCTGTTTACCATTTTCTCCAAATTGTACTATAACATCTTTAATTTCTTGAGGATTGTTATTGTTTACTTTAACACTTATTGTTTTAACTGAATGCATTGCCTCACTTCTTTCGAGAATCTCAATGCTCAATCCTGCTCTTGGAATAAAAACTGATAAAACAACAATGGCAACAACTACAAAACCACCAAGTATTATGTATTTTATTTTTTTTCTATTGATTCGTAAAGTAGTTCCTCTTTTATCAGAATTATTATCCCATCTTCCCACGATATTATATGTTATTGCATTTTAATAAAGTTCATGATTACAAAACAAATCATCTTTTTATAATCCTAAAAATTATCTTGCTATCCATCATAAGAGAATTCTTTTTGTTGTAGGATTAATATAGAAATAATTTAAGTTCCTTCAATATAACTTCTTTTTTCAGCTTTAAGCATTACCAATATCCTGTTAAATGATAAAGCAAGTACAAATACAAATAGTATATTATAGTAAAATGGCTGTTGTTATTTCTTTTGAACTTGATAATCATTTTTTAGAATAGGTTCTTATACTAATTCATTTTGCTATATCAATAAAATGTTTGATATTATAAAATCTCAGTATAGAAGGATATATAGTATAAGTAAATCTATCAACTTTAAAAATTTGTTTTTTTTATATATTATAATACATTTTCACCAAGAGATAACAATTAGGTAATTGAAAAATTATCAAGATCAGAATTCACATTATAAAGTATAGAATACTAAATTTAAAAAAGTTCAGAAATTTTACTCATAATATAATTATTCTTATTTTATTTTATTGTTTTTTAGATATTGTCTCTTTTTTAGTTAATGTTTGTTAGATTGCTCTATTCAAATGAAACCATGAGTAAGACCTATTTTTCTAGATATATTAGGTAATTTTTTAATTTGCCATTATATCTAAAATTGTTAATTTTTCAATAAAATTTAATTAATAACCTTTTAAAATCTATATTGATGTATGATGTCGATGAATCTCCATCAATGCATATTCATGAAATAATGAGTAAGAATGTCGTTAAGGTAAATCATGAAATTTCTGCTTTAGAAATATCTAAAATTATGATAAAACGAGGAGTTAGTTCAGTTGGCATAATAGACAATGCTAATAAAATTATAGGTATAGTTACAGAAAAAGACTTAATTAGAGAAGTATGTGCTAAAAATATTCTTGCAAATACATTAACAGCAGCTAAAATAATGTCTTCTCCTTTAATAACTATTAGTAAGAATTCTACTATAAACGATGCAACAAAATTAATGGTAGAAAAAAAAATAAAGCATCTGGCAATCTATGAGAATAACGATATCATTGGAATAGTTACTACGTCTGATTTGATCAGTTTCTTAAGAAATAAAATTAAATCTATTGATTTGGATTCCAATTTGTTAGATGCTATATCTATGGCTGATATTCCTTTAGAAGAGGGGGGATTTTCTCTTCCTTTATCCGAAGATGAATTAAAATAACTAATAAAGGTTTTTCAATATCCTCTCATTAATATATATATATAATTATATGTTTCCAACTAATTATCTATAATTATTGATAATCTGGTATTGTATGTTTTTTAATGAATAAATACTTTAAGATATATATTCTAATAATGAATACCGACAATCACACTGACCAAGAAATAAGAAATTTCTATAACCTAAAAAATATTGCTGTAGTTGGAATGTCAACAAATCAAGAAAAACCATCTCATTATGTATC
>JAATVJ010000370.1 GCA_014523515.1 Nitrososphaerales archaeon TH1177
CTCATCAGACATTTTTGTCAGTAATTTTTATAACGATGCAGTTTATAAATTCTAATAAATTAGAATGTTAAAAGTAAATTATTGATATTATCTTTAATATAATTATAAAAAATTGATAGTATAAATTTAATAATAAATCGTACAAATTTTTTCTAATGTTGACAATTTTATCGATAACGATGCTATGTCAACATATTCTTGTTGACAAAATTGTTGACATCTTGCCTTTGATTCTAACTTTTTAAAAAAAATTTGTCAACAAATAACAATTTCATTCTAAAAAGATACCGGAACCTTTCAGTTAGAAAATGGTGGATTGGACGGGATTTGCACGCTCGGTTCGACAGACTATTGATTCTGTCATGTTCTTATATGATAATCAAAGATATATTTAGCTTTTTTTGTTTAAAGTTTGTTATTTATCATTTGTTATTAGTAGTAAAAGGCTATTGTCGTGGTATTACATTTATATCATACTTAACCTCAGACACAAAATTAAGATTACTAGTTGTAGTAAAATCTACAAGCAGTCCACTTGCATAGATAGTATGATGACCTACTGGTAACTCTTTTAACATAACAAAAGTACCATCTGATATTGCTTCATTAGTTTGTGGAGGAACACCAAGAATATTATTTTCAGGTAATGTAACATTAAATAATGATGAGGCTACTCTGTAATTTTGTAAATCCTTTATCGGTATTGAATCGACTGTCAGCTTAACATCTTTTACTGCATCTTGGTCAGACTTGGCACAATTACGCAAATCTTCTTCAGTTTTTAGTTCGGGATATTCTGCGAAAGTACATATTACTTCAATAGGGCTTACTAGAATAGCCATTCCTTCAGGGATAGAACATTTTCTTTCTTCATATCCTCCACTGGTTCCTGCTAGAAACCATACATTAGGATTATTTTGATTCATATTGCAGTATTGGCCGGTCCTATCTGTAGATGGATTGGAATCACTAGGAGAAGAAAGTAACCATTTCCACCATTCTGCTGACCATCCTCCATAAGTTAAACCAAATGGTTTTTCATTTGGCAAAAAAATAGAAAATTCAGCTGCTTCAACTAATACATTAGAACTATTATTAACATATAATAAAGATAACAATAGAGAAATTGACAAACTAGCAAAATTTCGTATGGTAAAATTATAATTATTAAACACAGACATCATTTTATTAAATACTATAAAAATTCTTCTAAACTCAAATCTAAGAATTCAGGAATGATAAAATTTTATTATAACAATATTTAAATTATTATAAAGATACCGTGATGCATTGAGTGAATATTCATACTTTTGGTAATAACAAAATTTTCTATATTCTATCATCCTTATTAGTTTTAATTTTTTTGTTAGATATCAATATGCTAAAAACATTTGATTTAGTTAATAAAACCTCTACAAACTATAGCATTTTTATTTTTCTTGGCATATCTGTAACTTTTTTGATTCTATCTTCTCTTATATTAAAATACAATTGGAATTATATAAATGAGTTTATTAAAAAATCTAATAGAATTCATACCATATTCAAAATAACCCTAGTAACTCAGATTTTTCTATTTTTATTGCTTATACTTTTAAATTTTCAAATAATTATGTTACATTATTATTCTACACATATAATAATAATTTCTCTTTTTGTAAGTTATTCTTTAAGTTTTTTTATTCTTTTTTTTCTTACATACAAATTTTTACATTGGTATAATATAAAAAGAAATTACCTATTACTCTTTTACTCGCTTGCTTTTGGTACATTATTTATTGAATCAGTTTTTAAATTAGGTTTCACAGAAATCATGATGATACTTAAACATCAATCAATATTTCCCATGACAATAGGTTCGTCGATTTTTATTCCTGCTGACTCTCTCCAAGCTTATCTAAATAATATCTTTCCAATATTATCTATATTTTCTTTTGTCTTTGCTTGGATTGCTAGCTCTATTATGCTAAAAGAATATTCAAATAAAGTTGGTGGAAAAGTTAAATATTGGATAATTGTTAGTATTCCATTAATTTTTTACATCGGTCAATTTTTTGTTCAATTTAACAGTCAAATTATTTTTCAGCTAACCTCCAATATTACATCTTTTAGTATTATTCTTACAATAGTTTTTATATTTAGTAAATTAATAGGAGGTTTATTATTTGGAATACCATTTTGGATAATAGCAAAAACAGTTCATAGCTATGCTATAAAAACTTCTATGACAATAGCAGGTTTTGGATTTATATTTATATTTTTGACTAATCAAGCTAATGGAATTATTGTAACTCCATACCCTCCATTTGGAATTACCACATCTTTATTTTTTGGTCTTTCATCATTTCTTGTAATGATAGGTTTGTATTGTTCTGCAATTTATATTTCTGAAAATAGAGATATAAGAAAATCAATTAAAAATGACATTCTTAAATATGATTTGCTAAGTCAGATGAGCAATAGGTTTATAGAAGATAAAACAATAAATTACATAAACCAAATCAGAAAAGCATCTAGAAACGAATTATTTGTAGATTACAATAGGTTATTTTTAAATGATAAAGACATAAAACAATATGTTAAAGATGTGATTAATGAAATAAGTAAAAAAAAGAATGACAATAATAATAACAAGAATAATAAAAAAGAATAATAAAAAAGAATAAGATACATTGCACATTAGTCGGGAGTAATACCGATATCGGTGCAAAAATAAGAGTCTATTGTAGATATACTACTACCTTGTATTTAGCTTTTATTATCGGAAACTTATGATTCTATAATTAGTTATTCATATACTGGCAAATGACCTTACATACTTTTTCCTAAAATCTTTCTTCCTTTGTTATCTACTTTCTTTGAGTGAATCTTTTTTTCAATTCTATCATTTGGTTTGGTCCCAGACTTAATTTCATTATTTATGGATTCATTTTTTGTATTATTTAGAATGTTATCGCTAACAAAAGTATAATCTCTCTTATTAGAATTATTTTTTATTATCCTAATTTCTTTTTTTTACCATTTTTTAACCTATTTTATATATTTGCAAGTTATCAATTAATGTTATTGCAAAACAAATGATAAACAATGAATGATTAAGTGAATTTAATTTTGATAACAATAAATGTAATATATAATAGAAAAGTACGTTATATCAGGGATTGATAGAATGCAATACTTTTTGTTTAAGGGTATCCAATATAAAGTTTATTTTAGAGAATATGTTTATCTTAATTCTATACTAATTCTTTTGAGTAAGCTTTCTTAAGCCATATTGGTGTGATTATTGTAGTTACTGCTACCATAACAATAATTGCAGTATAGACATCTCCAGATATAACCCCCGAGGTTGCACCAACTCCTGCTACAATTAAACCGACTTCTCCTCTAGATACCATCCCTATTCCAACTCTCATAGCCTTACTCTTATCTTTAAGAAATATTAGTGAAGGTAATCCACAACCAAGAATCTTCGTAACTATAGCAATGAAGACAAGTATCCCTGCTATCAATAGTACATCAAGATTAATTCCTCGTAGGTCAACCTGTGCGCCAATTATAGCAAAAAATAATGGAGCAAAAATAATTTGTAATTTGTGGACATATTCTTCTACTTGTTTTATTAAGCGAGTACTAGCAACTGCCATTCCAATTGCAAAGGCACCAACAATGGGAGAAAGTCCTACAAGAGCAGCAATTCCAGCACCTCCAAAAAAGATTGCAGTTGTAATTCCTTCTATACTACCTTGAGATTTCCATAATTTTTCTCTATGAAGGATTCTTGGAACAATTAAAATCGAACCTACCAATATTGCTACAAATAATCCTAAAATCTTCAAAATTAGGAAAGTAATTTCCATGATATCGGGAGTTGTATTACCTGTTTGGACCATTGTAAGAACTACGGATAAAACTGCTATTGCTAAAATATCATCCACTATCGCAGCACCCAAAATCAGCCGCGCTTCTTTTGTCTGCATCTTTCCCAATGATGATAAAACTTGGATAGATATTGCTATACTAGTTGCAGTCAATGCTGTAGCAATTAAAAGTGTTTCAAGAGCTTCCAATCCATACAAAGAAAATACAAAATAACCTACGAAAAATGGAACGATTACACCGAGCGCACCTATTGTAAATGAACTTGCTCCCCCTCGTAAAAACTCTCTTGGGGTAATTTCTAAACCGGCTACAAAAAGAATAACTATTGCAGCTAATTCTCCTATATTCTTGATTGTTTCATCAAGAATAACTAGTGGTTCTCCATTAAATAATGGCAATCCTCCTAATGCATAAGGGCCTATTACAATTCCAGCTAAAAGTTCACCTAATACTACTGGGAGTTTTATTCGATGAAAAAGCTCTGCAAATATTTTTGCAGTAAATAGCAATAGCGCAAGAGAAATTATTACATGAATAAATATTGCAGAAGATTCAGTGCCTATTGCCATAATGATTAATTAATGTTATAAAAATTAATAACGTTATAAAAATTAATTATTCAATTTTGAATTCCAATATTGGAATAGGTTTCAAGACTAATATTGGCTAGAACAATAATATCAAAACAAACTTTTTGGAATATCATCTTCTTCTTCATAATAATAACCAAGTATATTATCTATTGTCTCATCCAAACTAGTATTACTTTTTATTAGAACAACCACAATTTTATTTTTGTTAACAATTTGTAATATTCGTATTTTTTCATACTCAGTAACTTTCCATTTTAATTTACCTATTATGTCACTACTGCTATTGGCAAGAATGTCATTTATTTTATCATCTTGCTTAAGCATCTTGTTAAAATTAGTAAATATATGTTCAATAAGACTATTTTCAAAATCAACATTTTTAGCAACAGTCAAATCGTTTGCAACTCCTCTGGAATCGATAGTAAAAACTGCAAATATGTCATCCTCAATCTCTACTAAATGTTTAATTTTGTCATAACTTGTATCACTGCTGTGCATTTGGATATATCTAACTATATATACCATATATCATTTAACTTCTCTTAAATTATATTTACAGTGCGAGATTATACCTAAACTATAATAAAATAAGGTTTACTTATTGTTGACTTGAACTTTGACTGTCATAGAGTTCAATAGTACTGTCTTTGGAACATATTATTATGAATAATAATTTACAAGGATAGCAATGTCATTAACGTAAGTATAACTGAACCAAGAGCCACAGTTAATATCATAAATGGAAATCCTATTTTGAACCATCGAATAAAGCTTATTTTATGTCCATATTTCATAGAGATACCTGCAGCTACTACTCCTGCACTTGAGCCAATCAAAGTACCATTACCTCCAAGACCTGCTCCCAATGCTAAAGCCCACCAAAGAGGACTTGTATTCAAACTTCCAAAAAGAGAAGTAATACTAGTACTTGTATTTAGTATCTCTATGATAGGTACCATTGTTGCAGTGAAGGGTATATTCTCGATAAATGCACTAGCAATAGCAGACATCCAAATGATA
>JAATVJ010000371.1 GCA_014523515.1 Nitrososphaerales archaeon TH1177
GGTTACAATATTGTAGAAAGAACAATAGCTAGATCTGAACTTTATACTGCAGAAGAGATTTTTCTCACTGGAACAGCTGCAGAAATTATTGGCGTTATTAGTGTTGATGGAAAAAATATAGGAGATGGAAAAGAAGGTCAGATAACTAAAACACTAAAAAATATTTACCATGAAATAGCTACATGTAAAAATAGTAATGAGAATTATAGAGGATGGACTACCGCAGTATGGTAGCAGAAAGAAATCAGAAGAATAGTAGAGATGAAACATTTTTTAAATTAGAAAAAGAAAGAAATCAAGAAGAAGAAGAAGTAGTAGTAGAAGAAGAAGCAAAGCTAAGTAGCAGTAAAAAAAGAGGACAAGATCATAATAATAATGCTGTAAAGATTGGAATTATTGGAGTTGGAGGATGGGGGAAAAATCATTCCAGAGTACTTCATGATTTTGGCGTATTAACATCAATATGTGATATGGATAAAACAAAAGCGCAAGATCTAGCAAACAGATATAATGTAAATTATTATGGTTCGATAGAAGATATGATCAGTTTTGAAAATTTGGATGCTTGTTTAGTATGTACCCCTACTAAGACACATTACCAGGTTTCAAAAAAGTTGATGGAAAATGGAATAAATGTTTTTATTGAAAAGCCATTATCGTATTCATCCATAGAATGCGAAGAAATGATACAAATAGCAAAGAAAAAAAAAATAGCCATGACATGTGGATATATTGAAAGATTTAATCCAGCTGTTCAAGATGTAAAAAAAATACTTTCTGAAGAAACTTATGGAGAGCTATTAATGATTGAATTCCACAGAGAGAATAGAATGCCTTTACATATCAAAGATGTAGGAATAATATATGATACTGCAGTCCATGATATAGACACTGCCATTTACCTCTTTGGTAAAAAACCCCAGGTTGTATTTGCAAGAGCCGGAAAGATCTTTCACTCTTTTGAAGATTTTTCTAATATCATGTTAGGATTTGGAAAAGACAAAGTTGCAGTAATTTCTTCCAACTGGATCACGCCCAAAAAAGTTAGAAAATTTAGTGCTGTGTGTACTGATGGAATAATCAATGGCGATTTCATAAATCAAGAGATATCTATCGAAGATTCTAACTCTACAATTATTCCTAGACGATTTAGTTTAGTTGAACCTCTTTCATTAGAATTAAAAAGTTTTATAGAGGTTATTGAAGGTAAAAGAGAACAACCGGAGGTAACTCCAGAAGAAGCCACAAATGTAACAAAGATTGCAGAAGCGGCACTATTATCTAGTAACACAGGGGCTCCAATTTATCTTAATTTAGGTGAATAGAAAATGAAAAAACATATGCTAGATATATTAGCATGTCCTATGGACAAAAACTATCCCTTAGATCTAATAGAATTACATGTAAAAGAATTTGAAGATGACAATTTAAGAGAAAGTAAATTTCCAAATGATGATAAAAATACCAAAAAGAATAAGCTCACGGTCAATGAAGAGAATGAAATTAGAGGAGATGTAAATAAAGATAAAGATAAAGTTATTGTCATAATTGAAGGAATCCTATATTGTAAAAAATGTTTACGTTTTTATCCTATTATAGATGAGATCCCTATCATGCTACCAGATGAATTAAGAGAAAAAGAAAATGACTTGAAATTTTTAAATAAATGGAAAAATAATATCCCACAAAAAATATTAAACAATGCAAATCCGTGGCATTTATAGGTTAATAACATTTGCTATAAAATAATATGAAAATAACAAAAGAAAATAAAAAAGATCTAATTCAGTATAAAAAAAGTAATTCTAAAAATATCGAGAAGAACATTAAAAGCAATAACAGCATTAGTAGCAATAATAATAATAAGAATACTAATAAGAATACTAAAATTGCTAAAATAAATAATTATGTATCAAATACAGCAATAATTGGAAAAAATGTCAAGATATGGCATTTTGCATATGTTGGAGATAAGACCATTATTGGTGACAATGTCATGATAGGATCTCTTTCTCATATTGATTATAATGTTAAAATTGGAAATAATACGAGGATTGAGGGAGCAGTATATATTCCACCGTTAACGGTAATAGGAAACAATGTATTCATTGGGCCAGGTGCAACATTTACTAATGATCCATATCCTATGAGTCCAAAAATGATAGGAGTCACAGTGGAAGATGGAGCAATAATTGCTTCCCGAGCAGTAATAAAACCAGGTGTCACCATCGGAAAGAATGCTGTTGTAGGTATGGGTGCTGTAGTAACAAAAGATGTACCAGCAGAAACAGTTGTTATTGGAAATCCCGCTAGAATAAAATATTCCAGAAGTGAATATAATCGAAAGAAATCAGAGTGGGAACAAGAAGAAGTACAAGCAAGCTAGATATATCAAAGGAAATTAGCCTTAAGATTTAATAATATACAATTATCAAATCAAACTACATGTAAATAATTAATATATACAATATAAAATAATAACAATAACAATAACAATAAAACAATAATTATCTTATACTACTTCACAAATAGGATTTGCTTTAATGATAATTGATTCAGAACTATTTTTTTGTGATGATAGTAAACGATAATCATGTTTAGAACAGGCAATAGAAATTGTAGTTTTATCACTGGGATAATTATCAAGGGAATCTGCTCCTTTTCTTTCTACTTCTCCTATGTAGTCCCGTAACTTTGATTCTAAAAGTGCAAATACATCTATTTTATCACCTCTCATTTCATTGGTATCTAAAGTCCATGAAATTGATATTCTAGTTTTACTTGCTTTTAGATTTCTTTTCTTTAAAATATATCTTACTTTGTCAATAAGATTTTTTGTATAACTCTCTATGCTTTTGATTGTACCATTAACAAGGTAGACTAAGGGATTAGAGCCATGTAAAGAAGATTGAATAATCCGTAAATCATGTAATCCATTTGTTATATCATCTAAATACAGGTCTTTATAAAAATTATCAATGATTTGATTATTGATACTGCTGTATCCAGTAGAAAATTTGCATACCTCTAAAACACTTGCAATTCCTGAATAATGACGAAGGATTCTTGAAACATAAGCTAATTCAGCAGATAACATATCAACAAAATTGATTTCTTGATGAGTAAATTTTTTTAACATATTTTCTAAAAAGATATCTCTTTTAGAGTTGAAATTTCCAAGAATAGTATTAGTTGATAGAATTGGACCTGAATTTAAGGGCATGTAATAGTAAGATATATTCTCTCCAACTGTCATACCTGTTGTATGTTCTAAAATATCTATATTTTCTTCATTACCACCTATACCAGTAGGAAGAGTATAGATAATAGACGTATTGTTATTGATAGGTTTAATAGCATCAATAAATTTTGAAGATATATCAATTTTAACTTCTTGACCAATTTTTCTTATTTTAGGAAAAAAGTAAAGATATGACGCTGAAGCTATTAGGTTATCCATAGCCTCTAATTCGAGCAAGGATTCATCTTCAATCAGATCTGATGCGGAAGAATATGTTCTAATTATATCAGCATTTAATGAAAATCCCAATTTTGTAGATTCATCAAGAAGAGATACTTTATGCCCTGCAGAGACCAATGAAGATGCAAAGTTATATCCTTCGGTACTTAATCCATAAACAACAATATTTGGAAAAGAGGGCAATTTAATAATCAGATATAGAAAAGAGCTCCTTACTAAAGTTATTCCTTCTTTTTAGCTAATAAGCGTATAGAAGAAGATTCAATTCTGAGGGATCATTTAACCTACAGTTATACTTCAAAAATAGAAAGAAAAGTATATTCGATGAGATTGTTTCGTAATTATAATATTGAGAATCTGGTTTGATATACTTACTCCAAAACAAATAATGTTTTTTAAAAACTTTATCGATGTATTGAGAAAAGATAATCATGATATACTTTGTACAGGAAGAGATTATAGAGAAGCAAAGGAATTAGCAAAGATAAAGAAAATAGATATACAACCAATAGGGAAACATGGTGGAGACAACAAATACGAAAAATTGAATGCTAGTACAGAAAGAGCATTTCTTTTATCTAGTATAATAAATTCATTTAATCCAAATTTGACTGTCTCATTTTCTTCTCCTGAAGCAGCAAGAGTA
>JAATVJ010000044.1 GCA_014523515.1 Nitrososphaerales archaeon TH1177
GACAATGTAAAAAAACAATTTATCACAATCAAACAAGATAAATATAATGAGAATATGATATTTGAAGAGAACGATAAAAAAGTCCAAGTGTTAACAACAAAAGTTCCTTTTATATTACCTGTGCCTTTTCCTTAAATAACTAAAATCATAAAATATATTGCGATATATATAGACTTTATGAGACTAGCGAAGTTAGCTTAGCCTGGTTAGGGTACGAGCTTCCCAAGCTCGGGGTCGCGGGTTCAAATCCCGCACTTCGCACTTTTAGTGTGTGAAATTTCCATAGCTGATTAAAGAATTATTCAACTAACTCTTTTAAACATAAGCAATAAATTCAAAAAACATTATTGAAATACCAGGTCCAGAAGTACATTTATCTAATGTTTTTTACCAATTTAAGAAATAGGATAAAATTCTCAATAATTATTATTCAATCCTTTATCAGAGTGAAAGATGTTTTGAGTATTTTCTTCTTTTATATATACATACATCAAAATTATTTTAATTATTAAAATTCATCAAATTAGTAAATTAATATATATTGTTTACACTAAATAGTATCACATTATACTACTACATATAAAGAGTATACTCAAATTTGTGTATATACGACAATATATAAACACTTTTAATAACAAATATAATCAAATATATTTTTTATCTTCTCTCATCTATTGGAAGACTAAAGAAGAAAGTTGCTCCAATTCCGGAAGGATTATTTTGTGCCCAAATTCTTCCTCCATGAGCATCTACAATATTCTTTGATATATATAATCCTAAGCCTGTTCCTTTATCGGATTTTGTTGCAAATTTACAAAATAGTCGTGGAAAAATTTCTTGATGAATTCCACTTCCTGTATCTTCGACACTAACAATAATACGATTACTGTTTTTTTCTATTTTTATCTTTATAAATCCTTTATTAGTAAATTTTAATGCATTACTTAATAAATTACTAACTACTTGATTAATTCTTTCTTTATCTGCAAATATTTTTATTGAGACAGGTTCATAGATTATTTTTATATCTGTAGTTCCAACATCTCCCGAACAAACTTGGTTTTGGATATCTCTAACAGAATTAGATAAAACATCATTAAGATCAAAATAAGCCTTTTCCAGCTTTAATGATTTACTTTCAATCTTAGTGACATCAAGAATATCAGACGCTAATCTGTCTAATCTTTTTGCATTACGTATTATCAATTGAATCTGTTCTTCTTCTACTTTGACGGTTTTAGTTTTAGGATCAAGATCTTCTTCAATTATTTCCACTTCTCCTAAAATAGGCATTATTGGTGTTCTTAATTCATGAGCAGCTATATTGATAAATTCTTTTTGCATTCTATCATGTACTTTTAATTGTTCATTTGCTTTTTCAAGTAGTTGATTTGATTTCAAAAGAGAGATATTTGTATTTTTTAATTGACCTGTTCTTATGTTAACTTCCCCTTCTAATCTCTTATTCCAAGACAAAATTAGATAGATTATTCCAAAAGTAACCGAACCAGTTATAACTACAATAAGAGTACTGAAATTATTTTGCTGTGCTATCAACGAACCGACATTACTTGCTAATTGATGAGGAAAACTTCCATATAATGTCCATAAATATTTCCCATTTATTACAATTGGTTCATAGGATAATGTTATTGTTGATCCATTATAAGTTAGGTCTTCTGCTAAAGATTCGCCTTCTAAACCTTTTTTTATAATTCTATTATAATTTTCCCTAAGATCATTAGGAATTAAAGACTGAAATTCATTTGACATATAATTATTTCCTATTAGTGATTGATTTCTTGCATATATTATGACGCCATCTCTATCCATTAGTCCTACATTTCCAATAATAGAAGTTGTCATCTCATTTTGAAGAAATGTACCTAATGATTTAACACTTATTGCTGCTACAACTACTCCATTAAAGATCTGTTTAACATTGTATGTACTATTTTGAGATTGTATTATCTGTTGCTTAATCAATGGATAAGAGATATATAAAAATGCTGATGGACTTCCTTTAGATGTAATTGAAGTACTATAATAAGGAGTCAATGTTTTTTTTGGATTAAGAAAGAAAGGTTGATTTTGAGTATCTAAAATTTCATTAGCTTGAGGAATCTGATAGACTTTACTAGAAGTCACAATTCTGCCATTAACATCTATCCAATAATATGCATCTGTTATATGGAGTGTAGACGATTGTGCAGAATAAAGTAGATTTTGAACTTGATCAATATCTTTCTCAAAAAGAAAAGGCGAAGATGTCAAGACTTTTAGATTAGAAATTATTGAATCAAGACTATGTACGAGTATTCTAGATAAATCATAGGCTTGAATTCGGGCATTGGATCTAATATCTTCTTCTGCTATTTTCTTTATTTCCTCAGCAGTAAAAGCCGAAGATTGATAAGATATAATGAATAGAAAACCAATTCCAATTATAATTATTATTAATAATAAAGAAAAATTATTTTTGAAAACTGATAAGCTTATCAACTATTGACAATATCATGTTTATCTTGTGATAAATAAATTAACTGGAATATTCTCATAGTAAATTTTATAGAAAATCCTCCTTCAATAATACATAACGATTATTTCTTATAAATTGGTCTATTGTATATGCATTTTTTATAATAAATACAAAATCTTAATAAGAAAGAGATACTATATCTTCCTCAACAATAAATGAAAATGAATTCTTCTTCTTTTCTTCAATCCAAACAACAGCAGAAGACATTGTTACTACAATATATCAAAAGTGTTAGTGTTATGAATAAGCAAACAGCAAATGAATACTATGATAGATTAGTAAAATTTGAAAGATTTCTAAAGTCGCAATATGGTGATAACATTAATCTTGATAAATTAGTTGAGGGATTAAAAGAAGGAAAATTTGATACATATGAGATTTTAGGCAATTACTGCATATATTTACAAGAGTCTAATACTATTCATACAACAACCCTTAAACAGCGTGTTGTTACTGCAAAGAATTTTCTTGAATTCAATGATATTGATATTAGTCCTAGGAAATTCAAGATAAAAGTTAGGTTACCAAAAGATATTAAAAGAAATAGAGAAGCA
>JAATVJ010000045.1 GCA_014523515.1 Nitrososphaerales archaeon TH1177
AATTTCCTTCATTATTATGCCAATAACTGATGCTACTAAAAAACAAATAGCACAACAGCGGAGATTATTTTACAAGATATGTTTTAAATGTGGAGGTAGAAACCCTCTTTCTTCTGAAAGATGCAGAAAATGCCATAGTCACAATATGAGATTAAAAAATAGAAATATTGGAGCTAAAAAATAAATTTAATAGTTTTTATATTTTTATTTCATTTAATACTTTTTGATTTACCAATAGTTAGCTTTAATTTTTTCAATAGCTCTTTCATGCTCAGGTCCTTTAGCCCTTGCTAACTTCTCCATTGATCCAAGTGGTATTCCACCTAATGTTCTTGCCAATGCAGAGAAGAAAGTATTTTTGACGGTATTGTCTCTACCTACTTTTGACATAAACTTTTGTATTCCATGCTTAAAATTGTGTTGCCATGTCTTATACATTACTCCTAATTTTCCTGGATCCATTGTGTTCTCAATGTCAAAGAAGTTAGACTTTTCTAATAATCCAATTGGAACAAATGTAAGAGGAGTTACAGTAAATTTAGAGTCTGGTTGTTCTGTTTCTAGTTCATGAATAAGTCGAATTGTTTCCCAGCTATCATCCATAGTCTCATCGTTATCCAATCCCATAATCAAAGTAAATGCAGGAATCCAATAATGTTCATTTAAGGTTTTAACACCTTCTTTAACTACCCAATGCCATTCAGCAGGTTTAAATGGTGCTAATTTTCTATCAGCATATTTCCCAATTAATCTTATGCTACCTGTTTCAAATCCACATTGTATACCAATGAAGTTATTAGGTCCAGATTTAATTATCTTTGAAACATTCGGAACGAGTCTTTCATCAGCTATAGCACCTGCCAAGGTTCCATGTGTTGGATTAGTATGTTCTATTCCTGTATCCATAATTCCTTTAAAAAGCTCTTCAATCGCTTCTCTATTAGGGGCCATATTTTTTGTAGTTCTCGGATTTAGACCATAAACAAATATATCATCACTTTGGATCCATGCATTTTTAAGACCACCATATTTCATGTTAATCTCTATTTCTTTTTGTACTTTTTCTATCGGATAATATCTTAATGGACGTAAAGTAACATCACAGAATTTGCAACCACGTCCGCAACCCCGCATAACTTCAATCATTCCAAACATGCTTGGTTTAACTATATTTGGTATCTCATCTATAGATGGTTCATCAGAATAATGAATAAATCGTCCATGATATTTTCGATCGCTTTTGACAAATTCTTTAACTTCAACTTTAAATTCACTTTTTTTAAAAGGATTTGCAGTTTCTAAATCTCCCCTAATTACTGCATCAAAAAATCTTGCTCCAGCACCATCTATTTCTGGTCCTATGCCTCCAAGATCTCCTTCAACAATACCATAAATCCCATATTCCTCTATTTTAGCAGGATCATAGTTATATTGCCAAGTGCCTGATGCACCAACTAGTACCTTTGCTTTACTACCGTTCTTAGTTTTAGCAGCATTTATACGCATATGCAATTCTCTATTATAAAGCTCATCATAAGACATCATCTTTCTTCCAAATGTAAAAGTCATAGTAACCGGACCCATTCCTAATGGATCCATTTCATACGTACCAACGACTTCGGTTTCAGGGCCAATAAAACGATCTATATAATCAGGATGAGCAACAACAACATCCTCTGGATTATAACCATCTCGGAGAAGAGAGGATTCTATTTTTCTCAAGCCATATGGAGCATAATGTGCTATACCATTTGTATGTCCTATAGGATTACAAATGAAATCAAAGAGAACTCTAGGCGTGACTTGATTTTTTAAAATGTAATACCAGAATGAATCTTTAGTTCTGTTGAAATCCAATGCTGGAGCACAACCAAAAAAAGATGCTAAAGATATTCCACGATAAGGAGACATTAAAGTACGATCAGCAGATAATACAACTTTTGGATATTTCATGTTAAACTAATCCTAATCATAGAATTTGAAATAGAGATGAATTTTAACTTTTCCCAACTTTCACGTTGATTTATTTAAGGAATTGTTTTCTAACCTCTAGAGTTATTTATTTATTATTAATAAACAGAGTAAAATTATATATTTGATAAATAGGTAAATTTCTTTATGGAAGAAAAATATAGTTGTAATATTTGTAATTTATTAATTGATTTTAACGATATTGAGAACCATATTAAAACTCAAAATCATAAAGATTCACAAAATCAATACATACAACAATTAAATTCACTTAAGACAAATGAGAAATTAACTAATAATTCATCTTATGACGAATGGAAAAAATATCAAAAATAAGTCAAACCGCAAATTTCTTAAAGTAATCTATTATTAAATTTATTGCAGTAATTATTAAAGAAAAAGATAAAATTTTGCTCAAAAGATTTTCATTTATACGATGAATTGATCTTGAACCTATTTGTGCACCAAAAAAAGACCCAATAGCTAGTATAATACCATAACTATATTCTGGATGCTCTAAAATTATATGAGTAATCAATCCTGTTATTACACTTATTAAAAGTGTAAATTGTGCAGTGGGACTCGCATTAATCATTTTCATTTTATAAATTATAACCAGAATAGGTACAAAAATAATTCCACCTCCTACTCCAAAAAAACTCGATATAATTCCTGCGCCGAAATTTCCAAAAATTAAAACTAAGTATAAAAGAGGTTTAGGAATTGTAACTATAGTTTTACTAATAATTTTATTTTTAAAAAATATGTATATTCCAACTGATATTAATAAGATAGAAAAATAAATTTTAAAGTCCTCTAACAATACTAAATTAGTAAAAAATCCTCCAATGATTGAACCTGGTATAGCTGGCAAAGCTAATTTTATTCCTAACCGATAATTAACATACCTTTTTCTTGCATATGTTAATGTAGAGGAAATACTAGTAGCAAAGACTGCAAGTAGACTAGAACTTGCAATAACAGATGGAGAAAATGCCATATATGTCAATGCAGGAGTTATTATTATTCCACCTCCTACGCCTATTAGTGAACCCAGCATTCCTGCTCCAAAGCCTATTATTACGAGAATGATAAAGAGTTCAAGCAATTAAATTAATTCTCCTCTATTTTGACCCTCATAGATATACAAGTTAAATGTTTATACCTCTATGTTATTCTTAATACCTAGACTATATCCTTTTAAAGATTGACAAAATAAAAACAATCTAAGATTTTATTTTTCTAAATAGATCAATAAAAAAAATACTTTATCTATAATTCAATGAAAATTATTGCAATAATTTTGATTATAAAATATAAGTATATCATTATTTATCATATTGTTATTTAAGAATGAGAATTATATTAATTGGATATGGTGTTGTAGGTCAGAGTTTTACTAAACTGTTACTTTCTAAATTAGTAGATTTGTACAATTTATATGGAATGAAGCCAAGAATTGTAGCATGTGTTGACAACAAAGGTTCTGCAGTAGATACTTCAGGTTTAGATATACAAAGGCTTTTGGAAATAAAAAAAAATAAAGGAACAGTTGGAGAATATTATAATAATAATAAATCAAAATTGGAGCCTATACAAATAATCGAAAATATTGACGCAGAAATAGTTATGGAATTAACTCCGACTAATTTAAAAGATGGTGAACCTGGCTTATCTCATATAATTTCTGCAATGAAGTATGGTAAAAATGTTATAACTGTCAATAAAGGACCATTATCAGTAGCTTTTTCATCTCTTATTGAATTAGCTAACTTTAATGGAATAAATTTTAAATTTAGTGGAACAGTAGGTGGAGGAACTCCTATTCTTGAATTTGCCAAGAGATGTTTAAAAGGAGATAGAATTGTTTCCTTTAAAGGAATACTTAATGGAACAACAAATTATATCTTAAGTAAAATGGAAGAAGGTTTAACATTTACTGATGCTCTAAATGACGCTCAAATTAAGGGTTATGCGGAAGCTGTTCCCTCATTAGATATTGATGGATATGATGCTGCTGCTAAATTAGTAATTATGGCTAATTGGTTAATGGGAATGAAAGTTGCATTAGAAGATGTTAACAGAAATGGTATTACAACAGTAAAAACTCAAGAAGTTTCCGAAGCATTAAAAAAAGGAAATGCAGTCAAACTTATTGCTACTTGTGAAAATAAAAAACTTGTAGTCAAACCTATGGAAGTATCAAAGTTGGATCCTCTATGTGTCAATGGCACTTTAAATTCTGTTACATTTTCCTTGGAATATGCTGGTAATCAAACTATAATAGGACGAGGAGCTGGTGGAATTGAAACGGCTAGCGCAGTATTAAGAGATATGATAGAAATACGAGATAACATAATAAATGGAAAAAATTTGTCTTAATTTCTGCTAAAAATACATTTTATAACTTTTAATTTAAATGTGAAAAGAATTATTACCCTCTTTGAAATCCTTTAGATTAAATGTATAGTGGAGAAATGCAATTTCAGATAATGAGAAGAGCATTAGCAGTACTCCATGATCAAATTAGTAAAATCTCGAATTCAGCTAGAGAATTATATGTACTAGCAAATTCAGTATTCCAAGAACAAAACAACGATATTCAATCATCTTTAGAAAGGATAAGAAATACTGAAGACGAAGTCAAAAATATTAGAAAAAAAATTAACAAAGGATGTAATAGGGATTGGTAATTCAATGTCATATAGAGAAGATATCTTGAGAACTGCATATATTATTGACGAGATCGCTGGATATATTAGTGGAATTGCATTTAGATTATCTAACCTAAAAATAACTGTATTAAAACAAGCTAAATGTGATAAAGATATAATAACACCAATTGAGAAGGTCGCAGAATCTATTTGCAAACTTAATGAAATGGCAAGAACACTAAGTATCAATCATAGAAATATTATTGAACTAGCTCATGAGATACAAAAATTAGAACGTGAAGTTGATTCAAAGTACAGGAACACATTAATAAAAGCTTTTGACGGAACAGAAAATACTAGAGAATTAATTCTTTTTAAAGACACGGTTGAAGCAATTGAAGAAACGACAGACAAATGTCAAGAGGCTTCTGATTCATTCACAATACTTGGTTTAAGTTTATAATTAATGAAACCTAAAAAAATACAAGGAGAACTTGTAGAAAATAGAATAATAATAGATGATATTGAAAATTCTCGAATTCTTTTTGGCAATGGCTATTATGGCAAGCCGTTGGGAATCCCAAAACCAAAAGGAATCAATTTTGATGCTCCACTAATTTTGGATTTGATTGAAAGTTATTATTTAATCCAAATAGGAAAATTACAAGTTACTTTAAATGATAAGGTGTTATCTTTAAAGGACCTAAAGATAATTTGTAAAAAACAATATGACAAATTTGATTCAAAATATATAGTTTTCCAGAATCTACGAAACCAAGGATATATTGTTTCTCCAGGAATAAAATTTGGTTGTGATTTTGCAGTATACGAACGTGGTCCTGGTATTGATCACGCACCTTTTCTTGTTCAAGTTTTAACAAAAGAAGAAATTATGACAGCTTCAGCAATTATTCTATCAGGAAGGTTAGCAACTACTGTAAAAAAGCTATTTATTATTGCAATACCTAAAATAAGAGATAGAACTGTTGAATTCATTGGATTTGAATGGTGGAGGGCATAGTAAAGAAATTATCCAAAAAATATAATAAAAATTTATAAAAATAATACAACTATTATAAAATTAAAATTAAAAAGACAAATAACATACATTCAATTTCAAAGTAACATTATTATAAATAACAAGAACTTATCAGATCTAAAGATCTTAGACACATATCAAAGAAAATATTAAATATGGTTATACATTATTAGGAAATTTCTTATTTCTAATTATGATAATATTAATTGAAAATATCCATTCTATTAGAAGATTCATTCAATAATCATTGCTAGTCTTCAGAATTTATGTATATAATCTCGACTGTTTAGTTTTAAAGGATTAAATTACAATATTTGATTATATTTAATTAGAAAATAATCATAATATTTGATAATTAATTGTAAATCAATACGATTTAATAACAATAAATGAAATTTAATTTAAAAGAATATTTCATTAGAAAATATAATTGCTAATCTATCAAATAATAAACGATAATATGCTATTTTTAGATATATGACTTATAAAGAATTTCCAAGATTCAAATAAAAACGAAACTATTCCAATGATCACAAAGATAAAATATTCTTTTTGTAATTCATCAGATATGGACCGCATAAAGAGATTATCTACAGAACTATTAGAGAAATATTCAGATAGATTCACTACAGATTTTGAAGAAAATAAAAAAACTATTTTAAGTTTGGCTATAATCAGATCTAAAGTTTTAAGAAACAAGATGGCAGGATATATAACTTCTAAATTGAGAAGAGAAGCTGACCGAGAAAAAGATGAAACCTCTAGTCAAATAGAGGAAGAAGAAGAAAAAGAAGAAGAAAAAGAAAGTTAATCATTTTGATTACGCTAAAACTATTAGGTGGAATGAAAAAAGCGATTGGAAAAAACTCCATAGTTATTGATAAGTCACAAACCACTCTTCAAGAGATTTTTGAAGATTTAAAAAATAAAGCAAAAGATTCAAAGATAATAGATGAAAAAAATTTAATGATATCTGTTAACGGGGTAGATTCTTCCGTTATTGGAGGTAAAAAGGCAATTATAAAAACGGGCGACATCATTACGATAGTTACAATAATTCATGGCGGCTAGGTAAATTAAAAATCAAGAGATTTGGTTTCTTTTAAAATAGGAAATAAATACGTCTATTTTCATACAGTATTTTTAAAGGAAGCTAACGATTCTACTATAATTAACCACTTTAGAAATGAATTTCCCGATATTTTTATCCAAGGATTAAATTTTAATATCGTTTATAATTATGAACATCTTTATGAGGTTTTAAAAATATCAACTTTAGCAGAAAGAAGAGATACTATGTGTTCAAATAAAATCGAGATAGATTTTTTGTTAAGAATGGTTGGAACTAATCAAATATCTAAAGCAATTAATGAAGGAGGAGTAAAAATTGATAATTATGTAGTTTTTGTTATATTAGCATATAAGATCCAAATAGAAAAGATTAAGCAGAAATTTATTGTTTTATTTGGTAATTCAGAAGAGGAAATTTTTCTTGACAAAAAAATCTCATCAAGAAAAATTGAAAAATACAAGATAAAATTTAATAACAAATTTTTGGGAGAAAAAAATATTATTAAATTTTTAAAAGAAATAGGAGCTTTAATTACCAAATAGAAGATATTAGATTTATTTTTGTTCAAAGAGATCATGCCCTTTATATTCCCCCATTGATATTATCTATTACAAGTTTATTTTATTTGAGTAATTTGTTGATATCTCTAATAAAAAAACTGAAAATATAACAAGAAAAAGGTATGATTATTGAATTAATTTCTATGATAATTTATTTAATAATTCTAATTTCCTTTTTTATTTTTAGTCGCAATAGGTTTATTGACATGCTGACATTCAAATCGGTAATTTCATGTCAGTAAAGATGCTCAAATGATCCTATTTTACCAGAAATATTCAATAGTATTGAATTGTATATATTTGATATTTGAAAATAATGTTCCAATTAGTAATGCAATGAAAGATCTTTTCAAAAGTATCAATTATGATGAATCAGTAAGGAAGTAAATTTGTACCTTTTGAAGAAACTTATCATCTAGATTTGATCGATATAAGTATATGAAATTAGCACTTATTTAATCTATATAAAAGGAATTCTTAACATACAAATCATAATTAGTGATACCAAAATTGAAGATATTGAAGATAAAAAAACTCTTTCCTTATTATTTATGACGATTATGATGATGATGGTAATTTAAACAATATTGACAACCAAATTATCCCCATAATAAAGTATTTGGCTAATCAAATAATGAATCTAAAAAAGAAATCATTTCTACCAAAAACTTAATCCAGAAAATGAATATGAATCAATTTATAAAAACATAAATAGAAAGAACCAATCATTTAAGATCTATAGCTACGGCTATTGGTGTGACAGGTATAATAGTACTAGGTTTTAGAAAGAAGTCAAAATAAATAATTTAGTGTCATTTAGATCTAATAAATATCAAGTTTTATTTTTATTAAATAAATCAATTACTTTGTACATTTTCAGATAGGAAGAATTAAGATTATGATATTTTTCAATAGACGATTTTATCTTTTTTAATTGTTGTATTAATTTTCTATCATCTTTATCATTAATAATTTGATAGTATTCCAAGAGTTTTTTATTAAAGTTTTTTATTTCTTTTTTGATAAAAGGATTGTCCATAAATAAAGAATTAAGTAGATTGGGATCATCATTCAAAATACTTTCCGATACAATACATTGCATCTTAAATGTACTTCCCGAATAAAATTCTAAAGCCTTGTATCTTTGTGATCCAACAATATCTGCAAATATCATATTAATATAATGAGTTAATCCTAAAACTACAGCCATGATACGGTCGTGTTGAATTGCATTTTCTAAAGATAAGATATTGAAATTTTGAAATAGATCTTGGACAAATTGCATTTCTCTTTTATAGTCTCTAATTGGAATAAATAATACCTTTAAATTACTTTTTTTAGAAGCCCCCGGACCAAACATAGGATGAATACAAATTGGCAAAATATAATCTTGAATTTTCGATAAAGATTGAAAAGATTTGTTTTTGATAGAAGAGATATCAACTAATACTGAATTTCGCTTCATTATTTTAGAACCTTCTATTATCATCTTCGGTATTATTCTAAGCGGTACACATAAAACTACGATGTCAGAATCCTTGACACATGAATTAAAGTCGGATTCTATTTTTAAATTTAGCTGTTTTCCTATAGAATCTATATTTTTATCATATGCTTTTATCTGAAAGTTCTTTTTAGTTAAAAGATATTCTATAAACCAAGAACCCATTCTTCCTCCAGCACCAATAATAGCAATTTTTTTCAATCTAATTTGTAATCCCTATGTAAGGTAATTTTGAAGAATGTCTAAACCATCATTCAACAATTTAGATGATACACAAGCAGAAATTCTAATAAACTGTTTATAAGAATTTCCAAATCCACTTCCTGGCGCAATTGCTACACCCTTTTCCAATAAATCATACACTAGAGCAATATCACTCGAATAATTTTGAGCTATGATTTTTGGATATACATACATTGCGCCGTCTGGAGCAATATATTCCATATTCATTTGTTCTAACCTTTTGCAAATAATGTTTATGCGTCTTTTAATAGAATCTATATTTGATTGTATATTATTATCTAGTGCGGCTAAAGCACAATATTGCATTGGTTCGGCAACTGATGTGATAGAAGTAGCCTGAACCTTCCGCATTTTTGTTATTATATTATTATTTGCTATTCCATAACCTACTCGGAATCCTGTCATCCCATAAGTCTTGGAAAAAGATGACACCATTATACTTTTATCGTATTCATAATTTAAAATACTATTATATTTAACAAAAGAATAATCAGAATATACTTCATCACTTAATATATATAAATTATGATCCTTTGCGATAGAAACAATTTTTTCAAGCAAATTGGAATCAAGTACTTTTCCTGTTGGATTATTAGGATAATTTAATATAAGCATTTTAGTATTAATGTTTATGAGACTCTCTAGTGTTGTTAAATTAGGTGTCCATTTATCTTCTATAGTAGTTTTCAATAATCGTGTTTTTGCCCCTATAAATTCCGCACATTCTTTATATGCTGGCCAAGATGGTTCAATATTAATTAATTCATCTCCTGGTTTTAAAAGCGAAGTTATAGCACAAAATACTGCAAATCTACCACCTGGCGTAACTAAAACTTGTTCGGGAACGACATTAGAAAATTTTTTGGATATCTGCTGGCGTAGTTGTGGTATTCCGGGAATTTCAGTATAGTGATATTTTTTATTATCATATATTTTTGATAATTCCTCCTTAACTTTTAATGGAGGGGGAAAGTCAGGTTCGCCAACTTCCAAATGAATAATTTTTTTTCCAGCTTTTTCAAGTTCTTTAGCTTTCATAAATACAGCAATATGAGTAGGACTTTTATTACCGTTATTTTGAATATTTTGTAATTTTACAGATTCTAATAGAAGAAGATTCAAAAGTCTACCAGAAAATTCAACATCCATTCCTATATCTTTTGTAATTTCCATAACAGATTTTTTTATATCATTTTCAACTTTTTCATCTTCTATTTCAATATTCAGTTGTTGTTTGATATTACCGATTTTTTTTGCTACTTCCATTCTATCTTGGACTAATCTAATAATGTTATTAGTAATATTTCGCATTTCTTCTCTTAAATAATCTAAATTATCATGTTCAACCATTTCAATAACCTCTTAGGACATTAGGAATAAATCCCGCTTTAATTGCATGATCAGATAAAACTATAGAAACAATCCCTTCAATAATAGGAGGAGCACGAGGTACAACACAAGGATCATGCCTTCCAGGAACTTGAAGATCTATTAAGGAATCAGAAGAAAAGTCTAATGTTCTTTGAATTTTCGCAATTGAGGCGGCAGGTTTAAATCCAATTCTAATAGTAAGAGGCATCCCATTGGATATACCTCCTAATATACCACCAGAATTATTAGTTAATGTTATTACTTTTCCTTCTTCTTTTATAAATAGATCATTATTTTCATAACCAGTTTTTTTTGTACCTTCAAAACCAGAACCAAATTCTATTGCTTTAACAGCTGGAATACTAAATAAGGCTTTGCTTAAATCTGATTCTAAAGATGAAAAGACAGGTTCGCCTAGTCCTACTGGTAATCCAATACTAACACATTCCACTATACCACCCAAAGAATTTCCTGATTTTCTTACATCCATAATTGATTCTTTCATCTTTTCTGCTATATCCGGATCCGGACATCTCACTTCATTATTATAACGATTTTCCTTTGCTTTCTCAAAAGAAATTTTACCACAAGATATTTCCCCTATCTGTATAGTATAAGCAATTGTTTCTATTCCAAGAACATATTTTAGTAATTTCTTACCTATTGCTCCTGCCATTACATAACTTGCCGTCAACCTACCTGAAAATCTTCCACTTCCTCTATAATCTGCATAACCTCCATATTTTACCATTGCAGGATAATCAGAATGACCAGGTCTTGGTATTGTTTTTATTTTGTCATAAGGTCGTGAATCAGAATCTTTATTCCATATAAGCATACAAATAGGTGCATTCGTCGTATAACCATTAAATATACCAGAAAGAATTTCAACTTTATCTTCTTCTTTTCGTTGTGTAGTAATACTTGATTGGCCAGGTTTTCTTAAATCTAAATCTGGTTGTATATCAGATTCATTTAATGGAAGACCTGCTGGACACCCATCTAAAATAGATCCTACACATCGTCCATGGCTTTCTCCAAAACTTGTAACTATGAATCTGTCTCCTAGAGTATTTCCACCCATAACAACTAATCGAAAGATATAGTTATCCTATATAATATTGACTTTTAATAATTAGAAAAATATTTTTTGTAATTGTATCATTATCGATTTTATTGCATTAAATTTACTTTTGCACCAAGTCTTTTAAGATCATTTAGGAAAGAAGGATAAGATACATCTATAGATTCTGCTCCGCTAACTACAGATTTATCAGTCAACATAGACGCTATTGTAAATGCCATAAAAAGCCTATGATCGTTGTAAGAATCAAGTTCTGCATTTTTTAAAGATTTGGATGGATTTATTATTATTTTGTCTTCTTCTTCGATAATATTTACATCCATCTTTCTCAATTCTTTAGTAATATTTGAAACTCTATCTGTTTCCTTGAACCTAGCGTGCAAAATACCAAAAATTCTCATTGGCGATCTTGCCTTTAAAGCTATAATAGAGACCACAGGTAAGAGATCTGGAGTATTAACAAGATCACAGTCTATTCCGTCTAAACTATTTGAACCATAGACGATCACTTCTCCTTTTTCTTTATATACTCTAATATCACCGCCCATTTGTTTTACAATATCAATGATTTTCATGTCTCCTTGTGGATAATGAAAATTTAAGCCACTTAGTGTTATTTTTCTACCAGCTAAAATCCCTGCTGCTATTATAAGTGATGCCGAAGAAAAATCTCCAGGAATAATGAAATTAGTTGGTTTGTATTTATCATTAGGTATAAAATAATTTAAATATTCTTTGTTATGTTCAATGACAACACCAAATTTTTTCATTGTTTCGATGGTGGAGGTAATGTATGGGATAGATACCTGTTTTCCTTTAATTTTTATTTCAACTTCTGAAAGAGCATAAATACATGAAATTAATAATGAAGAAATAAATTGACTTGAAATATTTCCTTCAATTGATACCAACCCTCCTTTTATTCCACCTCCTTTTATTATTATTGGAGCTGTACCTTTTTCATTGGAAGAAAAAGCATCAACTCCCAATTGATTTAGAGCAGAAATTAGCGGTTTCATAGGTCTTGTCTTAAGGCTATCATCTCCTGTAATGATAGTATAACCATTTTTTACTAACGCAGCCATTGAAGTCAAAATTCTGATTGTTGTTCCTGAGTTTTCTGCATTAATCACATCCTTTGGTGTTTCAAATTGATTCATTCCAAGGATCTCAAGAGAATTAAATTTGTCATTAGTCTTTTCAATTTTTACTCCTAACATTTTGCAACCAGAAATAGTTGCTATGGTATCTCTGCCAAGAAGTGGATTATTAATTATTGACTTTCCATTTGCAAGAGATGCAATGGCAATTGCTCTATGGGTATAACTTTTACTCGGAGGACATTTTATGTTACCATCAACAAATGATTTACTAATTTCTACATTAACCAATTACTTTTTCAACTCTTGCTTTGGTATTATTAATTTTACAAACTAATGTTTTTCCATATTTTGCTAGAATGCTTCTAATTGTATAGAGGTTCTTTTCTTCGGTAATTACGGCTATTGATGGTCCATTACCAGAAATAGATGCAGCTAGAGCTCCATTTTCTATGGATAAAAGAATTGGACTATAATCATAAGCCATCACCGAAGATACTAAAAGTCCATTTAGCTTCATTGCATTCCAGTAATCTGATTTTTCTGCTAATAGAAATGCTTTATTGAAAAATTCTGCTAAAACCTTTAACTTTAAAGGATTCTTTCTTTCTGAATTATTAGGTAAAAGAATAATGGATAATAGATTAACAGGAGCATTTTCTCTTCTTATCAATTCATCATTATGATTATCTGTAATTACGAAACCACCAAAATAACATGCAGTTGAATCATCATAAGCACCAGTAATTGTTATTTTCGCCTTACGCGAGGCATTAACTGCTGTATCTAAAACTTTAAAATCATCTAAATTATCATCCAATAATCCATAACAAGCTAATGATACTGCAGAAGAAACAGCACTAGAACTTTTCAATCCAAACCCAATGGGTATATCAGAAGAGATAGATAGAGAAATATTATTTTCTTGAAGTATATTTTTAGGAATACTATTATGTATGATATATTTAAATAATTCGCTATTCCTGTTGTTATAAAAAATCTTACCTTCTCCTTTTTGCATATGTATTTCTGCGGTTGTTTTGAGTGAGATTCCAAGAGCTGAGCCTTTACCAGTAGCAATAGCATTAACTATTGAAATAGCACCATGAACTGTCGCTCTTGTAAAAGTAGAAGTCATGTTGGCTCTCCAAATATTCCAAATAGAGCTTTTTTCATAGCATCAACAGGAGCATCCAAACCAGTCCAAATCTTGAATGCTTGTGCTCCTTGTGCAATAAGCATTTCATATCCAAATACAACTGTAGCATTAGCCTTCCTAGCTTTCCTTAGTAAATCAGTATATACAGGTTTATAGACTATATCATAAACAATACTATTAGGTTTTATATAATCCTGATCTACTGGACTTGTTTCATCGTTTAATCCAATCGAAGTAGCATTGATAATTAAATCGGAGCGCAAAGTAAATGTAGAAAGATTATTGAAATTTTCACGATGACAATTTAATCCCAACTTTAATCCGTGTTGTACTAGCTTTGAGGCATTGTCAGATGAGCGGTTAACTACAATTACTTCAGATAATCCTTTTTCATATGAAAGAGCTGTTATAATTGCATAAGCTGCGCCTCCAGCACCAATTATCAAAACTTTAATCCCTTTAAATTTTACTTTTCTTTCATAGAGAGGTTGTATAAAACCATAAAGATCAGTATTATATCCAATCAATATTCCTTCATCATTTTTCACAGTATTAACAGCATTTGTTTTGAAGGCTGTTTGATCTAATTTATCAAGATATTTTAAAATTGAAATTTTATGGGGTACAGTTACATTAAATCCTGCAATTCCAATTGACCTTAATGATTCTATAGATTCTTTAAGATCCGTAGATGGTACACGAAATGAAAAATAGGAGCTTTTGATTCCAAGAGCGAAAAATGCAGAATTTTGCATTATAGGGGACAATGAATGTTGTACAGGATCACCTATTATGCAATATGTCTTAATTGGTGGCATTGATATTGTCTAGAAAATGTTGAGTGATTCTTTCATATATTCTTCTCATTTCTATGACAGATAATTGTCCTGGTGCAATAGTTTTTTCCAATGAGGCATAAGTAAAAGGAGATTTTCCATAAATTGTACATAAAATTCTTGATATAATACCATAATCTCCCATTGCAAAAGTAATTAAATTACTATTTTTGAATTTCTCGTATAAATTTAATAATCTAAAAGAATCAGTAATATTTTTTGCCATTGTGACCAATTTTATATTATTACTAAATTTCTTCATTTCGTTAATTTTTTTTTCTAGATATTCATCCGAAGGAGTATTAAAAAAATTATGCCATGAAATTAGTACGTTAGACTTATTTTCTAAATAATTGTTCAAAGAAGTATTATTAATTATTGTATCATACTCTACATCCAAAAACATAGGATGTGCATCATATAACTTTTTAAGAATTTCAATTCTTTCAATTTCGTTTCCTCGAAATTCACCATATTCTTTTAAAGGTCTTAATGTAAATACAGATCTTGATTTGACGAAGTCAGTAATCTTTATTGCAGAAGAGAAATCAGATTGCTCTAAAAAATCAAATCTTATCTCTAAAAAATCACTTAAATCTAATGCTTTGTTTATTGAAGAAGATAATTCTCTAATTGTTTTCGCACCAATTGAAACACAGATTCTTTCTCTCAAAGTAAAATTACCCACTATCTTATTATTAAAGTGGATATTAATTTTTAAATCTTAAATAATAATAAGGTTTTTATCAAAAAAAAATCAAACAACTTTAATTTAATTAATAAGTATTCTAAAAGAAAAAATGTTTATAGATATAAAATTATATATTATGATGGGAGGGAATTTTCTTCCAATTTGCGATTAATGCTTCTGCTCTAATATGTATTGGTTCACTTAATCTCGACCGAGCCAGTTTAACATATTCATTTATTATATCTACTCCAATAAATCGGCGCTGTAAATGCAAAGCAACTTTTGTGGTTTGGCCACTGCCATTAAAAGGATCCAAAATTGTATCTCCTTCATAAGAATATAATTTCATCAACCTATATGGAATTTCTTCTGGAAAAGGACATGGATGTTCAATATATCCTGGAGGAATTGGAGCTATATGCCATACAGAATTTGCAATTTCCTTTGTCCATTCCTCATGTGTAGCGGGTAATGTTTCTTTCCTTTCTGTTCTTCCACTACTAACGTTACCTTTTCTAAGGACTAAAATAAGTTCATGCATTATATTTGCTCTATAATATTTTGGATAAGGATTAATAACAAATGAACCATATCTATTAGTTCCTCCAGTGACTTTGTGCCAAATTATCTCTTCATGAAGATTCCATTTACCAAATGGTTCAACTAATTGTGATAACAACATATGTGGAAGTGGTAATAATGTACCATTTACAACTTCATTAGCTATAACTATACAACAGTAACCACCGTCTTTGGTTGCATTGTATATTTTATTATTAAAGATATCAATCATTTCATCGAGATATTCTTTTGTATTAACATTTAATTTTCCTCGATAATATGATCCATTTTTAGATATATGTGCATTATAATCAATTGCATTTCGATAAGGAGGAGAAGTTATGGTTAATTGTATTGAACCATTAGGGATTTTAGAAATTATTTCTTTGCAATCGCCCGATAAAATTTTATCTACATAGCTATGCTTTACCTGCATGATAGAACATAATTTTTGAATCAATATTCACCATGCTTTAAAATAATCGACAATCTGATAAAGAAATTTTGCATCACAAATGAGCAATGTACCTATATGATAAAATAAAATAAAATAATCAATTTGAAATAACAATTTGGACCTTTAATAGAAATAGAAGAAATTATTATTTTTCAAGAATATATTCTTGTACCTCTACTCCGAAATGTCTTCCACTAGCTTGTTGAAAGTATCCCAAAATTTTATCACCTGGTTTAATGTAAGTAACTGGCACCAATTCCCCATTGTCACGAATTAACTGAATTGTTTCTGCATTTTGTACTATAACAGTTCCTTCGACATTGTCACCAACAGCCCTAATTAATCTTAATGGCCTGGTTTCTATTTTCGATCTTCCTACAGAAACAACTCTAGAATTGCCATCTTTATTTACAATAATTATTTCTGTTCCAGATTCTAATTCAGATAAATATTTGGTTTTCCCATCTGGAAGAATAGTATAACAATATACAGCTCCAGCATTAACTCTAAAAGGGCGTGGAGAAGTAAAAGATGAACCAGCTGATTCATTATGTAAGAGAAATAGAAAATTAGATTTACTTCCAACTAACATCCCTTCACCCCTTTCAAGCATTGAAACAGTATCGACACATACTCTTTCACCTATTCCAACATCTTTAACATCTACAATTTCACAGGCTTTTATTTCATATTTTTTATTTTTTAGATATTTTTTAGATTCTTCTATTTCTTTAACATTTGCAGTTGAGAGTATAACACCATCCACTCCTAATTCTAACACAGTAAACATAGTTCTTACTTCCTCCGAATTTTTAGCAGTAGTATAGATCTTCGTTTTAGTATTTTGTAGATTAGCAATAATATTTTCTAATGGAATAATTTTCCAGTTAGCAGCATCTACTATAATATAATTTGCACCTTTATAGATTGCATTTTCTATATCAGAAATATCTTCATTTGATAGAACTTTCTTATAATATGCCAAGGATTTATCTTTTGTTTTATTTTTGATTAAATCTTCTATCGATTTGCAAATAATAATATCAGCAAGTTCAGATTCATAAATTATTTTAAAATTTTTTTTTCTTTTTATTTTTGTAGGCTCTATGAATAATGTATTAATTTCCTTTAACTCGTCTAAAAATAATTCTAAATTAGGAATTGTAGAAGGTGGAGCAATAATTAATTCTTTATTTTTTTCTTTTTCCAAAGGTTTTCAAAACCTCATTATGGTTTTTTTCATCTATAATTATTTCAGATAATGCTTTTACAAGTAAAGAAGGACTATCATGTTGAAAAATATTCCTTCCAAAAGTAACACCTTTAGCACCTGCTTTGATAGCATTTGAGCACATTTCTAAAACCTCAGCATCTGTTTTAGATTTTGGACCACCTGCAATGACAACTGGAACAGGACAATATTTTACCACTGATTTAAAAGAATCTAAATCTCCAGTATAAACAGATTTGACTATATCAGCACCTGCTTCTGCACCTATTCTAGTAACATGTGCTACAATTTCTGGATCATAGGGATTTTTTATGTTTTCCCCCCTTGGATACATCATAGCTAGTAAGGGTACATTCCATTCGTCACATTCATCAGAGATCATCCCTAAAATTTCTAACATTTCAGGTTCTTCTTTGGCACCTATATTTACATGGACAGAAACAGCATCGGATCCATGTCTAACAGCATCAGCAACACTACCCATAAGCACTTTTTTATTTGGATAAGGACTTAAAGAAGTACTAGCAGATACGTGCGTTATCAATCCTATATTAGTAGTCTTTGGCATAGACTTTATTATCCCTTTGTTAATAATTACAGATGTTAATCCAGAATTTTCGCATTGATATATCATTTCATGAGTATTTTCTAATCCTTTTATTGGTCCATTGGTTATTCCATGATCCATAGGAATACAAACCATTTTGCCTTTTTTTGTAATTCTGTTTAACCTAATGTCTCTACCTGAGACCATAGAGATGAAGGATATTTGTCCTACTTAAAGGTGATCTGCTATGTAGTGAAAAACATTGCTAAATAATATACGTAACTAAAATAATTAGATCTAATTTGTGAATTATAAATTATACTAAGATATTATACAAATTTTTGACAATGTTATTTTATGTTTATTCTTCAATAAGAGATTTTTTACAAATAGTATATCATTTTTATCAATTCCTTTTTTTAAAAGATCCTTATTTGCATTTTCTGAAATATTTTCAGCGAAATTTTTCAAAATAGTATCGATTTTTTCATATTCCATTCCAATTTCATCTTCAGCTGTTTGGTCTTTCCATAAAGAAGGGCTGCTTTTTTTTAGCAAGATTTTTTTTGGAAGATTTAGATATTTAGCTAATTCTCTTACTTCGGTTTTGTAAATGTCTGCTAATGGAAGAATATCCGCTGCACCATCTCCAAATTTAGTAAAATATCCAATCATTAGTTCACTTTTATCCGAAGTACCTAAAACTAATTTATGCTCAATATTTGCATAGTAATAAATAAAATTCATGCGAATTCTGGCAGTAAGATTACCTATGGATATTTTTTCTAGAGGCAATATATCCATATATTTTTGTTTTATTTCAGTAATGTCTATGATATGGTAGTTTATACCTACTTTTTGGGATAATTCAATAGCATCATCTATATCACTCCTCTTTGAGACTTTTTTATCTGGAAGAATTAAGCCTAATACTTTATTATTGCCCAATGCTTTAGTAGCTAAATATAAGGCAACAGAGGAGTCAATTCCACCACTTAATCCCAATACGACTCCTTGATAATTGGCTGATGTAACTTCATTTCGAATAAATTCAATAATACAATTTG
>JAATVJ010000372.1 GCA_014523515.1 Nitrososphaerales archaeon TH1177
ACATAATAGTTATATCTATATTATATCTTTTATTATATTGTTTGGTTAATGCGAAATTCCTGTGATCTAGTAATAAAAAATGGAAGTGTTGTAATACCTAAAGTTGGAATTATTAACACTAATATTATGATTGAAAATGGAAAAATAAAAGATCTTTCTAAATCATTAAATAATATCAGTTATAGCAAATCAATTGATGCAACAGGAAAATATATTCTACCTGGATTGATTGATCCTCATGTTCATTATGGTGTCTTTACTCCAATAGAAAGTGCAGCTAGAACAGAGTCGACAGCAATAGGTGGAGTTATAAGAAGAGGAGAAGAAATGTTAAGATTAATAAGATACGAAATAAAAAGTATTTAATAGAATAGAATACAGACAAGTGGTATACAATAATAAATATTCAATAATAAATAATCCATAACTTTCGTAATATGTTTAATTAGTCTAAAAAGAAGAAACTTTTATAATATTTGTATGTAAAATGAAAAATATGATAGGAATATTTAAAAATTCTTCTACACATAATATTCCTTTTACTAAAAATACATCTAGAAATTGTCATCCGTTTATCAAATGGGCTGGAGGAAAATCTCGTTTAATTACACAAATAAAACATTTTCTTCCTAAACACTTTAATAATTATTTTGAGCCCTTTGTAGGGAGTGGTGCATTATTCTTTTATCTTATAAATGTAGGCATACTTGATAAGAAATCTTCAATTCAAATATCTGATATTAATGTAGAATTAATAAATGCATATAGGACTATAAAATATTCCTTAACAGATTTAATTAATCAATTATGCCAAAATGAAAAAGAATATTTTAATGACTCACAAAAATTTTATTATAATTTACGAAATGAGAATTTTGAATTCAATAGTATTAAAAAAGCCGCGAGATTTATTACCTTAAATAAAACTTGTTATAATGGCTTATATAGAGTAAATAAAAAAGGTTTATTTAATGTTCCCTTGGGAAGGTATAACAATCCGAAAATTTGCGATATAGAAAATTTAACAAAAGTAAATAAAATTTTGAATTCTACAAATACAACTATAGAAAACCATGACTACCAGAATATAATTACAAAGGTTAAAGAAAATGATTTTGTATATCTTGATCCTCCATATCACCCATTAAATCAGACAGCAAATTTTACAAATTATACTAATTTTGGATTTGATATTAACCAACAAAAAAGATTAGCCAATTTTTTTAATGAATTAGATAAAAGAAAATGTAAAATAATATTAAGTAACTCAGATACTATTTTTATAAGAGATTTATATACCTCATTTAAAGAAAATATTATATCATTAAAAACACTTCGATCAATCAATAGTAACTCAGAAAAAAGAAAAAACCATAATGAACTAATTATAAAAAATTTTTAGATAGTACAATTTTAATAATGAACCTTTTGTTAACTATTAAATAGTAGAACCTTAATTTAATTTAGATGAAAAAAAATAGAAATTTTTATGAAATAAACATGATATTAATTTTATCTATTGAGTTAACTATAGTAGTAGGTTTTTTTAATAATGCTAACGCTCTTTTCCATGATCAAGAATCAAACAATAATGAAATATCAAATACCTCAAAAGAATTTATAATAAATCTATTTGGGAATGTCAGTAGCATTTCTAATGAATATCAGAATGAATTAGTTAAAGTAAAAGAATCAATAAATAATAATATAACAATAGTGAATAAAACTGATCAATATATTGGCAAGCTAGAAAAAATAATATCATTAGCTAAAGAATATAATATACAAGAAGAGTACAAGCCTCTACTTAATAACTATGTAAATTCACTTCAAAATGAAATTGAAAGCTATATCCATTATAAAAACTATATTTTGACAGGCAATAATACTGAAAATAAATTATCACTAGAACTTCTATCAAAAGCCCTTAATTACGAAACAGAAGCAATTAAAGAATTTAAGCAATTAGAATAACAATAAATTATTTTTAACCTATTTTAATAATCTAAAAGAATATTCAGAATATCCTCCTAAATAATAATAATTCTTTACCCAAATAATTTTATATCTATATTCCTTTTTAAAAATATGAATTGCCCTTGCTGTGGAGGAAAAATGGAAGCAAATGATAAAAATAAATTTACAATTTTTAAGTGCATTATTTGTGGCATGAGTAATACTGAACTTAAAGGAGATATGAATCAATAAAAATAATATAAATAACAATATAAAGTTTAAACAAATAAAATATAAAAATAATAACAATGAAATTGAAATTCAATATTTTTCTAAAAAAATTTTCAGATATTTTTCTTTAGATATCTGAATTACTATACCATCAAAAATTTCAAATAAGGATTCTTTTTTAATTGAATGCTAAATGTTTTATATTTATAATATATTTTTTTTCTTATAATTATTAGTCCTCGATTTTATTTATTCAAGACATTTTCTATAATTCCTTTTTCACATTATTATTCACCTTTTACACTGTAAAACACTTAAAGATTCTATAAATTAATGAATGAAGGGCTCTGTTAAGTTAAGCAGTAAAAGCTATAGCTAGGAATATTTCATTCACGTTATGAAAATTAGATTTGAAAGAACTAAAACATCTATTGTTATTGTAATGTACTCTCTTTATCTATATTTCCTTGGTTTAAGTCTACTTAATACTTCTAAAGCATTAATAGTATTCAAGGACGAAAAAAGAAGTCATGTTGCTGTATGGAACTGGATTCAGAGATTTGGTTCATATCATATATGCAAACGTAAAAGAATATCTGCTTTTATGATAGATGAAACTATTATTCAGATAGGTAATCATCATTTTTGGTTATGGTTTTGTATTGAACCGATTCATAGTTCTGTACTTGGAATCTACATTTCAGAGGAGAGAAATATGCTTATTGCAGAAAAATTCATCAGATCTCTTGTATCCAAATATTGAAAACATATGGTGTATACAGATGATGGAGGTACTTGGTATGATGAAGCATGCAATGTACCGGGATTGAAACACTACCTACATTCATCATTTGAGAAAAGTTTGATAGAACGAGTGAATCAGTATTTGAAAGACAGAATAGAAAGTTTTGATGACTATTATCCATGTATACAAGATGAATGCAATCTATTTCATGTATATAACTGGATACAATTCTTTGTTTCTATGTATAATGATACAATAACAAATAATAGTGATTTTGGGTTAAAGGAGGCGAATATTATCTTAACTTAACAGAGCTGAATGAAGACAAGATTTTCTTAATAAAATATTCGATATCATATTTTTATTAAACGATATTTTATAATAAATAACAAAAACAACAAAGATAACGTAACAACTATAAAAATAGATAAATAAATATTAAATGTAAAATGGATATTTTCTATTTTGAAAAATGTTGTATTAGTTATATTCGACCGATATTCTTCTAAGAGATTTGATACAATTTCAGTTGAATTTTCCGGTTGTTTGTCAAAATTAAATGCATTTAAAATATTATTAGACAATAAATCTCTAGCATTAATAGATTCGAGACCAAAATTATATTCAATGAATTTTAAAATAGACAAAGTATCATAAAAAGTAGAGTCTACTTTACCCTCAATTGAGTAAGGTGAAATAAAAAGTGTGGGAACCCGAAATCCAAGTTCATATTCCGAAGTTTGAGGTGGGGAAACATGGTCATACCAACCACCAGAACCACTATAAGTTAAAATAAAAATGCTATTCTTCCAATATTTACTTTTCATTAATGAAATAATTAATGAAATAACTGATTCTTGGCCTTTCAATATATCTTTAGGACTACTTTCTTGACTATTTGGTAAAATAATATAAGAAACATTAGGTAAATTATTTTTAAGATCATGGAAATATTTAGTTAAATCTTGTATCTTTGAATTCAGTGTCGCATTATCTACAAAT
>JAATVJ010000373.1 GCA_014523515.1 Nitrososphaerales archaeon TH1177
CTCTTCTATTTGTAACAAGACCACAATCTAAAAGACATGCTAAATGATTTGAAATATTAGATTGACTCTGTCCCGTTCTCTTTACTATTTCTGATGTTATTTTTTCTCCTTCTCGTAATATTTCTAAAATAGAAAGTCTAGTTGAATCTCCTAGACCTCTAAAGAATTTTGCTTTTAATGATAATTTTTGTAATTGTATTGACATATCATTATTTAATGATATAATAATATGATATATTTAAATTGATCCTATTTAAAATTTTTCTGAAAAATAAATTTCCAGTGATTTTTGTAACTGTAGTCGAATATAAAATATAATATCTATTTTTATTCTTTAAATATTCATTTAAAAAGAGTATAAATTCTCATAGCTAATTTTCTTCAAAATATCAATATTTGAAAATTAAAAATTTAACCAGCAAAGATTTGGTAAAAAAGAAAAAAAAGAGGCGGTTTATTTATTAGTCTTTCCCATCATTGGTCCCATCATCATGCCAGTTTTATTCATCTGTCCCATCATTGTCTGCATCTGGCTTGGATCCATCATCATATTCGGATTCTGCATTCCCATCATGTTATTCATCTGATCCTTCATAGTAACTTGAGAATTTGCGAATACCGATTGTATGTCTTCATAACTAGCAAGAAAAACTATTGCGCCGAATACAGATGCCGTAAAAAAAAGAATCAAGTATCTGTTGTTATTTCTATTATTAAAATTGATATTCATTAAATTGACAAAAAACATGGATATATAAAAATATGTATGTTCTTTCGTAAATTATATACTAAAATGTATAACTTCCTATGGTTAATTTTATAAATTAAAATTTTTCCACGGTACATTAATAAAGAAATGACCTACCTACAAAAATTCTCCAATTCATATTGATAAGATTAAAGAAATTAAAAAGTTGAACGATATTGAATTCGAGCCATTAAAAAAATAAGTTATATTACTATTGTTGCTATTCATAATTAACACACCTTTTTTTTTGATTTTGTTTTCTAGAATTCTGCTTTTTCTATGATCAATTGATGACTGGAAATTTTATATTATACATAGTCGCCTTTCAAAATATTTAGAAAAGAAACAAAATATTTTGGCAATAAGATAGTAAATATAGAATTGCCATAAATTGCTTGAACTTTTCTTATTTCAGTTTGATTTATTTGGTCTTGATTATATGGGTAACCATACAATCGATAAATACGATCTAATAATAATGAACTAATGATTCTAGATTATGTATATTCAAACCATGATCTAAAAATATTATCTAGACACAATTAATGATAAACTAATTATTATAATTCCTTTGATTCGTCTATCTGGATATTCACAAAGTTTTTGTATCTCTTCTATTGTTGGGCCTCTATCATCAGCATATTTTCTTGATTTTGGAAGTCCTCTAGCTATTTTTTTTCCATTGGATAGGAATCTCGGACATTTCGCAAAATAACTTTATTGTTTTTATAAAATTACAAGAGGTCTTCCTGTAATTTCTGCCTCTTCTAATCTTTCCTTTTGATATTGTAAAAATTCTATAATATTATTGAATGCCCATATCTGATCTTCCAATCCTGTTGCCGCAAAAAAGATTACATCTTTCTTCTAATTTTTATTTGGAAGTAACTTTATATAATAAAGAATATTTTCATTCGCCTTAAATAACAATCTTTAGTTACTTGAGATCTGAATGTATATAAAAATAAAGAATATGCAGTAGATTCTTCAATGTTTTGGTTTATTTGTTGTATTTCTATTTTTGGTTTACCTATTTCTTTATTTTTGAGTGAATCCAATTAGAGAACTAATAGCAACTCGGGCCAAGATGTTTAAAGGTCATTTTTGCCTGTAATCTAAGTACTTGTCTATAAAGAAATTACAAAATATAATTAGATTATTTGAATCTAATTACTTACAGAATATAATAAAAAATTATATTTAGAAATTAACGAATCTTGTTTTCCAGCTATAGCTTTTACTGCTTAAATTAGCAGAGTCTAATATAGATATATTTTAAGTAAAGGATAAGGCTAAACAATTTAGAGTATGACCAAAGTCAAAAGAGTAAGTTGTCAACGAATATTCAATATTTCTAATATTATAAAAAAATTCTAACTGCGATCTTATTGCATCTTTATATTCCTGGTTTTAATAGGCCTTCATTTCTTCTCAATTGTAATTTGATATTTTTTGTTTTGCTACGTGTTAATATAATTACATTTCTTTTTATTATCATTATTTAGATATCGGTAAAAGTGCAATCAATTACATAGTTACTCTATTATTTATATATGATATAATATGAAAATAATAATATTATGCCTATTGATGAAGAATTTCCCAAGAATCATCAAGTAATAGGAAAGCATAATCATGCTGATGGAGAACACTACCATTTTGTCTGGGGGCCAGGCAGGTCAAATGCCGAAACATCAACAAAACCTGATGTTCAAGCTGCGTACAAAGAGAGAGGTGAAGATTATGTTCCTTTAGGAATACATGGTACAATGGTAGCTGTCGATTGGGATTCTTGCTATGCCGATGGGGCCTGTATTGAGGCATGTCCTGTCCAAGTTTTTCAATGGTATAGAACAGAGAATGATGTACCTGCTGCAGAAATGGTTAATGCGACAAGTGAAGGAACCGGAGAACAATACCTAAAAGATGGACGAAAAGATTATACAGACAAATCAGATCCAATAAGAGAACATGATTGTATCTGGTGTATGGCTTGTGTTTCAGTTTGTCCTCCACAAGCAATCAAAGTTGATCAATCAAATTTAGAATATCATGAGAAAGCATCAGGAACATTTAATGAAAACCTATCAAAAGGTAGCGCACCACCGCCACATGGACATTAATAATCTTGGAAAAGATACAACAGAAGTTCAATTTTACAAAATATAATATCGAATATTTATTTGGAGGTGATATACATTCTTCACACAATTGAACTTACAGATGATGAAATTAAAACAATAATTGCACTATTGAGATTTTCAATTGACGCATGTCCAATAGAAAATCTGCCAGAACACAAGATAGAACTAGATACAGTCAACAATTTGGTCTCAAAGTTTGAACAAACGTTAAAATAAATTTTATGATGTTATTTGTAAAGTTCAAATCAAATACAAATTTGCTGATCTAGTTTGATCAATACTAAAAACTATAATATGACATGAAATATTAATCAAATCTATTTGTATGATCTATATTATTATTCTTATAACCTAAGATTAATCTATCCATCTGCTCTATTGAACAAAATTTGTTTTGGTCATTATATTGCATATATGAATGAACGAATCGTCTGATCCCAATGTTACATATATTGTTAATTGTAATTTTGTTTATCTTTGTTGATAAAAAAAGAGAATAATAATCAAAAAAACTCTCGATTCTATTATTGAAACTCTGTATTACTCTACTAATAATATACATAATTTAATAGACCTAAAATAGTATTTTAAATTAGATTGACATTTTATGATTAAGACAAGACGTATTTATGATAAACCAGACGCAGATGATGGCTTCAGAATATTAGTTGACAGAATCTGGCCTCGTGGAGTAAAGAAAAATGACGTTAAAATCGATTTATGGCAAAAGGACATAGCTCCCAGCAATGCAATAAGAAAATGGTTTAATCACGATCAAAGAAAATGGGATGAATTCAAAAGTCGTTATTATGAGGAACTAAAAGATAAACAAGAAATTGTTAAATTATTCTTGGAAAAAGCTGAACAAGGATCAATAACTTTACTTTATAGCTCAAAAGAAGAAAAATACAATAATGCTATAGCATTAAAAGAATATTTACAATCCAACAAATTACAACTATAATAGATTAGAAGAAAGCAAAAAAAAAACAGTATTAAAGATAGTCAGATCATATCTATTGGCTCATAAGACAGTGGAATAATAATAATAATAATAATAATAATAATAATAATTGTTCAAAGCCTCAGATCATAATTGTATCTAGAAATTTATAGGTAGAAAAGTATATACAATTTAGACATTATAGTGAAAATGATCATATTTTGAGTGAGGAAGATAAGGATTTTGTTAAGGTTGCTGATACAACTGATATTCAACCTTCACACATGAAAGAAGTTCAAGTAGCTGGAGAAAGTATCTGCATAGTCAACGTTGAGGGAAAATACTATGCTATTGGTAATATTTGCACTCATGAAGGCGGTCCTCTAGCAGATGGAACTCTTGTTGGCTATGAAGTTGAATGTCCATGGCATGCTTCCAAATTTGATGTAAGGACAGGAGAGGTGAAGGAACCTCCTGCAAGCGAACCAGAACCAGTATATCAAATAAAAGTAGATGGAAATAACATATTATTAAAGAAGCAAGACAAAAAAAGTAAATCTCCCCTACACCAGATTGAGCTCACTCTAATAGAAAAAGATAAAGTTAAAGGTACTGATGTAATGTCATTTAAATTTAATAAGCATAATGATGATTCTGATGTAGAAAACAAAACACTATTAGATTATACTGCTGGTCAGTTTGCTTTTTTTGATATAGGGGAAGTCTATAATGATCCCAAAGGTCCAATTAGACATTTTACTATTTCATCTTCTCCCACTGAGAATTTTATAATGTTCAGCACTAGAATCAGAGATTCCCCATACAAAAAAAGACTTTCAACTTTAGTGAAGGGTACCAAAGTCAAGGTGAGAGGCCCGGAAGGACAATTTGTATTACATCAAGATTATACAAAACCTGCTGTGTTTCTTTCTGGTGGAATAGGTGTTACTCCATTTAGAAGTATGATAAAGTATGCAACAGACATGCAATTGCCAGTAAAAATAATAATGGTTGATTCCAATAGGAATCGTAACAACATCTTATTCAAAAAAGAGTTTGATGAATGGGCAAGCATGAATAAAAATTTAAAGATTATCTATACCGTTAGTGAAAAAGATCAAAATAACGAACAATCATCATCATCATTATCATCAACTGCAAATGATTGGAAAGGAGAATATGGAAGAATAAACAAAGCAATGATTTTAAAGTATGTAGACACTCACGAACTAAATAATTCAATATTCTATATCTGTGGTCCTCCTAGTATGCTAAAAGCTATGCAAATTTTGCTCCAAAAAGATTTAGAAATTCCAAAAGAAAGAATCAAAGTTGAAGAGTTTACTGGTTACTGATATGAATATAACGACTAATATTCAACTAATCAAATAGAGTAACTTGTCGTTGTTGTCTTTTTATCTTTGAGATATTTACTTTATATCATATGTCCTTCATTTAACTTTTGATCACGCGATACGTGTTCTGTTGTTATATCTCCTCTTTAGGCATGTCAAAGATGTAACTCTAAACTGAACGATAATCTTCAAAATGAGTTTTAACCTACACAATAATATGCCCAAGAGATATGTCTGTATACCTTTACCATTGTGACAAATAATAAAATCTTTTTTGGAATCTAGATTCGGTGCAAAGAAAAAATAGTTATCTGCATTTTAGATTATTATTAATATGATGCTTGAATCGATTTTGCTATTTGTACCATTGATCTCTGTCACAATAGTTTCAGGCCTTCTCGTACTTGCATTCATTAACTTTTCAATTACAAGAAAGAATATCCAAAGACAGAGTGAACAACAAATATCTGATTTAAAAATACAAAGTGAGCAGCAGATTTATTCCAGGATAATAGAGGCTAGACTTAAACTAGAAAATACAGAAGAGTTTACAAAAATGGCAAGCGAAAGTTCTGTGTTTAGGGAACGTTTTGCTCTAGTGGATAGTCCATCAGAATATTATACGATAGTATCATTTCTTGACTTGTTTGAATATGTATTCCACCTTAACAAGATGCAAATGATAGATGAGATAGTATGGAAACGCTGGAAGGTCCTTATGGAAACAATCATGACAATACCGAAGTTTAGAAGCATTTGGATCAAGACAAAGGAATCACATCCAGATAAGGACTTTGGAGAGTTTATTGATTCTTTATTAGTTCAAAAATAGAAGAAATCAATAAAATAATAGATTATAGATTAATAAATTTGATGATGATAATGATAATGAATCGCAGATTGCTCCAAAGTATACAAGTGTCCTAACCTTCTATACTAAATTATTTAAAACTTGAAGAACAAAGTTAATCAATTAATCAAGCAATCAATCAAGCAATTGATTGATTAAAAAAATAGATCAATTTTAAATCTTATTTATATTTACTTTATATATCTATATTATCTAAGATCTTGATGGGGTTCTGTCTGGAGTTCTGTTGACTGAAAAACCAGACTCGAGGACATGTATATAGTGATATATATACATGAGCCTCAATGAACCTCCTCATCTTTTGTTGTTTTTGTTGTTTTTGTTCTTTAACTGCTTTAGGCATTGTATTGCATAAACAAAATTTTCAAAAAAAAGAAGAGGATACAAATCATACTTAAATAGATTTTTTACATTAATCTATACTATGATTACTAAATCCATAGCCATAATCGATGAGGATCTAGATTTATTAAATATATTTAGCGAGGCTTTAAAGATGGGTGGCTATGATGTTTCTAGTTTCTCTGATCCGCTTTTGGCATATGAGCATATAAAGGAAAATTCAGATAAATACTCATTATTAATTATCGATGATAAAATGCCCAACGTAAATGGGTTATTTATGGGAACCAAACTCTTAGAAATAAATCCAAAACTAAATGTAATCATAATGTGTGATTTTGCTAACTTGAAATGTAATTATAAATTTAATATTCTTAAAAAACGTGTATCGATATCTAAATTAATTGATGCCGTGAATGAAAGTATATTAAAATCTTTTTTATATGATGACAAACTCTATAATCCTTTACAATAATTAGTAAAAGCCATAGCCTCGATATAAGGAGCAAATCAGAAATAGAAATGGCTATGGCAGTAGGTTTGACGTAAGAGGTTGTCTGGAGTTCTTTGGTTAATGATAGTGTTATATTCTAAACTATATAATAATTTGAGATAAATTAATTGTAATAGTAACATCATATCATATCACGAGTAATAAATCAAGTAATCAATTAAAAATAGATCAATTTGTAAATTTTATTTGTTTATTTATTTTAACTATATTTGCTAAGATTCGTTTAAAGAAAAAGAGGGTTCTGTCTGGAGTTCTTTGGACTGAAAAACCAGAATAGAGGACATGTGTGTATAGCACATGAGTCTCAATGAATCTTCTTTTTTTGTTGTTGTTGTCATAGCCCTCTTTTTATGAAGTAAAACAGTCTCCATTTGGACAAGAGAAGGCTATGACGTTTTTCCATTGCCGTTGTACTATTGACTAATGCAGTATTAGAATAATTACTATTTATCATATATTTAAAAATCTGTAAACTAAGTTAATTTTTGTTGTTCCGTTTGTGCTGTCTTAGTGTCTCTCTCCCTCAAGAGTGTTATACTCATTATTCTACTATCATTAACTTTTGGCAAAATAATTGGTAGAACAATATCCCATTTAGGATCGCATCTATATCAGAGGAAAAATAATGGAAATCATATAAATATATTTGAATAAAAAAGGCGACAAAAAAGCATTTGACAATATGCTTTCAATAGCAAGATTATACAATTCTGTTTGTTCGTATGCTGCAAATCCTAGCATACAAAATATCATAGGGAAAAGTTTTTAAAATATAGTACCTTTATGTGGGACATATATATAGACCTATCTTCAAAAAAACTTTTTTAACTAAACTAAATTTTATTATCAGTAGTTTTTTTTTGTTAGCTTATTAACTTTAGAACTATCGCTATCGTCTGTAATCTTATATGTGTCATTTCCAGTTGAACTCAGAGTTACAGTAGCATTCCTAGTTCCATTATTAACAACTATTATATGAATAATTCCTTCTGACGTTGCCATATTTTTTATGTTTTCTTTATGGTATATAAATATGATTTGAACCAGAGATAGATATGTTTAAGTGGATATTTTTTCAACATACAAAACTTATACATATTAATAAGTATTATTATAAGTAATCAAATTATGGACATTTATGCCATTTCTCTAGATACACCTCTCCTTGTACAATAATCATTGATTTTCACTTCTTTGTTTATTGTGAAGGAGGGGTGACGCATGTCTCTTAGCTTACCACAGTCTAATATAAAGGACGGTAAGAATTATAATAGAAATTTACATCTTTAGTTTAGCATATAATAAACTAATTATTTTAGATATTTATAATAGAATTAAGAATAACGATAATAATGTTTACAACAAGAGCATTGTCATCATCATCATTCAATATTATAACTAAAGTTATAACGACAATATTCCTTGTGCTATCATTATCTATAGTTACATTTGCCATGATTAGAAACAATGATGGTGATTATGAATCATCATTTATTATATTTGCTCAGATGGAAAAAGATAAAGATACAAATCAAAAAATGAATCTACATACTCAATCTGTAGTAAATAATAGTAATAGTAATAGCAATAGGAGCACAACTTTTTCTGCCATAGGAACAATAAGCTCTTTAGTTATAACAGTTCCTGAAGATAAGTTCAATATAACAAATGCATTCACAGTAATATTAACTGGAGATTGGATTTTAAATGTCCATAATGGAACTGTAACAAACTTTGAAGCAAATTTTTTGGCATCGCCTATGGATGGTTCAATGGGACATATTCATCAAATAACAAACTTTAGTGCAAATGAAGATGATGGAGGCGTGATAATTCTATCTACATCACATAATAATAGTAATAACAGTTTATCAATAAATGGAACAGCTGATATTAAAATAAATGGCATAACTATATGGAATGATGCAGAAATATCAATAACCATTTCCAAAGACAATACAATAACTATTGACCCAGATGATAAAGATACAGGAAATCATTTTGGAAATCAGCAAGTATACGGAATTGTTAATCGCTTAATTGTTGTGTGATAAATATCATCGTCTTCTTCTTTTGTTATCTATATAAAATATTAAATTATTTTTGAAATAGTCTAGTTATAATTAGAACTTGATAAGATTGTTTTAGATACTTTAAAAAGTATAGAAAGGTGAAATATCTGCAGGAGACAGTAATACCGATAGCGGTTCAAAAATAAGAGTCTATTATAGACATTCTACCTACTTATATTTAGCTTTTATTATTAGTAACTTATTATAAAATATATAAAATCAAAATTTCTTTAATAATTTGACATTTATCTTATATTTGAGATTTTTTGTTATGAATAGCATCTTTTTGAATTAATATGAATATCATTTGATAAAAAGAAATTCCTAATTTGAATGCCTCAAAATCTATATTTCTTAAAATGTATTTTATTGATTCATTATCTGATGAAGATAGTATAAATTCATCTATAATTTTTTTGAATGTATGAACATTCTGGTGTTGAAACATAAGCTGATTTTATCAATATAGTTATTAAGGGTTTTTAGAACTGTTGGTGACTAATGCCTAACATTTGAAATAATAACATTTTAGAAGACCAATTATAAGTGAATCTTAATTAAATAATTAATTTTCAGAATATTATGAATAAAGATAATTAGGGATAGAAAAGTATTTACCATTTGGGAGTGGAATCGTCTATGTAGTAGGGTTCACCTAACTTTGTATTTAGCTTTTTAGTAACTTAACAGACCTTAGATTAGAAATCAGACTTGCAGAAAAGAATTAGCAATTGGAACAGGAATTAGGGATTGAAATGCATTGTTGACTTATGAAGTCATAGACGAGATGGTTTCTGATGAATCTTGTATTAATGAAATCCTATATATTATAAATAGATAAATAAATAATATAGTATGATAGAAAACAAATCTAGTGCTAATAATATTAGAAAAAGAATAAATTTTGATGAAGCCAATAACTGATATGATTGAGCGACTTAATCAGAACATCTTAACTTTGAAACTCAACTACAGGAAGTAGAAAGTGCTATTAATAATGATAAAGATATCGCATATGCTGCAAAGATAATAAGGGGCATGAGCGAATCTATTATACATCATGCAGTTGAAGAAGAAGCCAGACTCTTGAGAGTCATAATGCATAAAGCAAAAGATGAATCTTCTGAATCAATTAAAATTATGCAAGAGCATAATTACGTTATAAATTTTTTAAAAACTAACCTTAACACAATAGAAAATAAGAAAACTTTAGATGTAGACTCATCATCAAAGTATAAAGAAGATACCCAATCAGTAATGAATTTATTTCAAACTTGAGAAATCATTTTCTAGAATAAGAGCAAATTGTATTTCCGCTTGTATTAAAAGCAGAAAATATCTCTTCATAATTTTAAAATAGAGTATTATCTAATCAATCATTCCAAATTTTACTTATTTCATGAAATCAGAAAAAATTACCTAGTGGAGTTGAATAGTCATGACTTCAATGTTCACTATTCACAAAGAATCTAATATAATATTGGAATTTTGAATAGTGAAAAAGCAAAACTACAAGTTGATTCTTTTTGTTTAGCCTATTTTTAATTGAAAAATAGAATTCTATCATTTGCAAAGTAAACTTAATGCTTAAGTAAATGGAATATAATAAAAACTCCAAATAACTAAACCCAAGTCAGTAGATTCAGACTTCAAATAGCAAGTAAGCCAATGCCTACCTGGAAATACAAATTTGAGAACATTATCTGTAATTATAATTCCACTTTTTATATTTTATTCTCTTCTCAATCTGATTTAATGTATCATTAAAACTTAACGAAATATCTGTGTATATTAACTTATGTCACAAGATAATAAAATTAGATAACACTAATATTATTTAATCTCCAAATTATGGAACATTATATTAAATAATACATAAATTACAATTATAGTCTTTATTTTTGGAAAATTTGTATGTTAATAAGATATTATTATATAGATATTGTTATAGTCAGGTTAATACATCTTTTCACGATTTTTTATCATGTTCTATTTTATATAATATATAATTGGGGAGTCAATGAGAATAATCGGAGATATCTCATCCTAATGGTAGTGAATTCCCCAACCATGGCTACTAGATTGGTCATGGATACTTGTGTTCAATTGACAAACAAATGGACATATATTTATCTGTATTTTGGGATCGCAGTATTATTTAGCTAATTTTGTAAGAGGTTATATCTTACTTAAATACTCAGTATACATTGCAATTGTTTGTTTTTTCTATTTTATTCTTATAAGGAGATCCTATCCTTTCTATCATAGGCTTCTCTAGCAACACTTATTGCACCTTTTCTCAACAACATGGCTCTATACACTATTTGTTTTGATAGTTCAGTAGCTATTTTCCGGGGATTCTCTTCTTTCAGTATTGCCTCGGTAAGTATTTCTTTTATATTCTTAGTTATTTTGTATTCAATAAGATCAAATGCTTCCTTTTCAGTTCTTCCTTGATACTCAACAAATGATCCGATAACACCACCAGCATTTGCTAGGAAATCAGGTATAAGCCAGATTTTATTCTTATGCATATATTCACAGGCATCGGCTGTAGTAGGGATATTTGCTGCTTCTACAACCATTTTTATACCATTTCCAAGTAATTTAGGAGCAGTTTTGTTAGTTATGACTCCACCCATAGCTGCAGGAATAAAAATATCCAAATCAATTTCAAAGATTTCATCTTTATCTCTTAAATCATATCCATAATCTTGGAGATCGGAAAGTTTTGCTTTTCCCTTCATATCTTTCATTAGTTTGGGAATATTCAACCCATTTTCATCTTTGCTATAAATAAATCCCGACACATCACTTACACCTACTACCTTAATACCA
>JAATVJ010000374.1 GCA_014523515.1 Nitrososphaerales archaeon TH1177
ACCTTTAAGCATGTATACGTTATCAGTTAATTTTGTTGTGTTAATTGTAACATTTTCATCTTGAGCATTTACATCATTAACAATAATGGTAGTCAAAGTTAATAATGATAGTAATCCGATAGCAAAATATGACATAAAAACAATGCTCTTCTTCTTGGTAAAACACTTTGATAAATTTAATTTACTAGGATAAATATTTTGATCCATTTTTTATTATATATTCTGCATTAGATAAAAGGATTCTCAATATTGCCTTATTTACTTCAATACGTATATTTCAAATAATATAAGAAAACAAATTCAACCAAGGTACATATCTGCTTGGTCCCATTGACTAAATGGGTTCTATAACTAAAATAAAAAAGCTTGGAGGGCTTCGAGCATGACATGTAATTGGATCTGTATACTTGTATTTATTGATATGGTAACGTATTTGAATATTCACCAAACAATTTCTAATAGACTATATAAAAATGGAAAAGGGAATCAGTGGGATTTGAACCCTTCTATAAAGTGGGACCAGTTACTAAATAATTTTTTTTATGATAACTAAATATGAATTATAGAATGAATTCGTTCATCTCGTAGAATTGTACTTAATAATTTTTTATATAATATGTAATAAAAAAAATTTTAAAAGATCTCTTAATCTACTCGTAAACTTTGGATCATTTTTTCACAATGCTCATCTGTCCAAACACCCACACCATTCAATTTGCCTTTCCATTTACTTTCCATCCTATCTACACATATATCTGTTAATGCATTAAAATATGCCTCCGTGGCTGCAGCATTGTTTTGTTTATCAATATTCTTTGTAGCCTCTGTATAATTGACATTGGTTAGGGAGAATTGAGAGTTATTTTTTAGATCGTTTACATATTCTTGCTGTATCTTTATATCTTCTTTTGTGCCTGTTTCGCCATGTCCAGGTACGTAAACGTCAAAATCATATGCTAATGCCTGATCATAAGATCTAATCAAAGCAGGCACTTCTGGAGTAGCGGCAAGGTGTTTCCACGGTACCTCACCTGGAGTGAGTTGATCAACTGCCATTAAGAATTTTTGTTCTGGAACGTATACAAAAATATTACCTCTCTGGTGGTATGGTCCTGGATATGTCAATTGAATTGTTTTATTTCCAATGGTCAAAGTAGTATTATCTACAAATGTAGTAGTTGGGATGGGTCGCTCAGGATCATTTCTCATTTTGAGAATATCCGCAGTCTCATTTTGTGCTACTATTTCTATATCAGGCTGCTGCTGAAAGATAATATGTGTAGCTCCAATATGATCCTTGTGAGAATGACTATAAATTAAATGTCCTATAGTTTCATTAGTCACTTCTGATATAGCTGTGAGTATTTTATCACCAATACCTGGTGGTGCATCAATTACAACAACACCTTCTCCAGTAACTAAAAACATGACATTGTAACCATTTGAAGATATAACATATACATCATCTTTAACTTCTTTTAAATCATAACCCTTTTCATCGGTGGTGGCAGCAGTAGCCAAAATAGTATTTAAATTTCCCACGCTAATTAAAAAAATTAAAGTCAAAATAATAATACCAACAGCAAGTAATCTAAAGTAATTGTATTTTTTAGATAATAGTAAAATTGACTTCACGTGTATTCATATCTAATAAGGCTAATAAGGATTTTTACTAAAGCCGCATGAATCAATTAAAATAAGTTTCAAAGGATCTTTCAGAGATATTTGTTACACTGGTATTCTTTAACTAGAAATAATAAATTTGCTTACAAATTTTTAAATTCTACATAGATAATTTGGTAATTTTTTTTATACTTTATTTACTTATTAAATAGAGAAATGGTAAAAAAGTTTACAATATTACTATATGCTGCTGCTGCAACCACTTTGATTGCAGGAATATTGCATATAAATAGATTTATAGATACTATCCGTAGTGGTGAACAGATTGGTAATCCGGATATTTTATTCTTAGTTGGAGGGATAGCTCAAGTATTTTGGATTGTTCCTATAATTAGACAATGGGGTAAAATATGGTATTCTATAGGTATAGCAGGAACAGCAGTCTTTATGTTATTATGGATAATTACTAGACTACCTGAAAATCCAATAACTGGTAGAGCCGGTCCAATAAGTGGAGAAGGAATAATAATACAAATATTTCAAATTGCGTTTATTATCTTGAGTATAATCATCTTAATTAAAAGTACAAAATCTAAGAATAGCAGAATTAAAGATACTTGAGATTGACAGATAACGATAAATATTATTAAAATTTTTTTTATTTATTTCAACTCTAGATATAGTGAAAGTACAGAATATAAAGAGAATCAAATAAATAATAATTATAAAATAAAAAAATTATATTTTACAGATATCCAAATAATGAGACTATAATACAGAACCAATAAAAGAATTTGTTGATAATAAACATATATTTCCATTCATTGTCAAAAAAATAAAAATAAAAAAATAAATTTATTTTTCATATTGATCATAATGTTCAATTATAAAATCAAAATTCGCTTTTTTGGTTCCATTTTCATCTGTAACTTTCATTACCAATGATTTATCTTCCCTGTCAGTAAGATAAGGATCTCCTTCAAAGTATAATTGAGTAGTTAGTATTGGCTGATTAGGAGCCCCAACTTTTAAATGTATATGACCTGGACGATTTATGTCTCCTGCAACATATTCTTTAGGAAGTATGGTATCGATAAGATATGTTCCATCGCTATTTGTTTTAATCTTGCCTCTAAGAGTAAATCCATTATTGTCATATTCACCAGTTGAATTAGCTTGCCAGACATCCAGTATAGCGTCTTGGATTGGTTGGCATCTCGTATCCATAACCTTACCTGTTATTATCAATCGTTCTCCTTCTACTCCTTCACCAAATCTTTCTTTAAATGGTGCACCTTCCTTATAGAAAGGACCTAACATATCAGATTCAGTTAGTTTGCAAAAGGAATTTTGTTGTTGTTGTGATTGTAAGGTTGAGGTTTGGTTAGTTGATTGTGCAAAAGCAGTTGTAGAATAAAATGTGATTGTAAATGATATGATTGCTACTAAGCCAAAAATAATAAGAAAATTATTATTTTTCACAATATAGATCTAATAATATAATATATAATAATTGAGTGGATTGTTAAGACAACTGAATAAATCAAAAAATATCAATAATAGATTGATGATGATATTTATCATTTTATTAGGTAATACCTACATAGTAGGAGCAGATTTTATCATTAATTTTGATAATTCATAGAAAATATCCTTCTCCCTGTTATTGAATCTGAATTCTATCTATTTTAGATATACATGAAAATACTGTTTAGGTACTCCCCTGTAATGATACAACCATGTCTTGGCATAACTCCAGAATCCTTCAATTCCATTAATATGGGTATCTTCTCTTACATATTCATCTCTTCCACATGTGCAACTACCTGATGTTTTCCAATCATATTCAACATTGCATATGCAGTATGGTCATCAGAATAGTACAACGATCCTTTCTTGGTATATTGTTTTATCAAGGGAATAAGTGTCTCATGTTTTCTATCAGATACTGGAAATGTAATAACAATTCCATTTCTCTTGTAGATACCAAATACCAGATTTTTGTGCTCAATTGCACCCCATCCTCCTCTCTTGCCACCTTTTCTATAACCACCAAATAACGCTTCATCAATTTCAATCTCACCAGATAACTTTAATTCATGTAGTTGTTGTAGCGATTTATCATATATCGTTTGTCTAAATAATCGAAATGTTCTTTTCTATTGTTGATAGATCACATGATACATAAAATCTAATTCTATATGCAGGTACTCCTAATGTAAATAGATAAAGCAAGTGTATGATATTGCTAAGCGATGTTTTTGTCTGTCCGAGATATGTACCTGTAAATTCACTAAAATTATATCTGCAACGTTTACAGCTATACCTATTTGATTTCAGATAATATAGAAGTCTATACCTACATCTAGGACATATTCTTTTTCCATTCCATCTAAGATTACGAAAATATATACTATTTTTCTTATCGCTTGATGCTAGGTTTATTGGATCATATTTACGCACGAAATATGTATAAAATAAGATATCATGTGTTTATTTTTTGCTCCAAATGTACAGGTATTACCTAAAATTTTTAAGAGAAATAGATGTTATAGACAACGATTTTACTCACTATCTTATAACATCTATACGCAAATACTTGAGATTTTCATCCCTCATAGGTGCATATAGATCTATATTCTTTATAATATAAAACACTTAGATAATTTAATTGTCATAGCCCTCTTCCTCTTATGTAACCAAGCGCATCGAGATAGAGGGCTATGGAAAACTTCGGAATTTGCCTTTGATGCTAACAGAGTAATATATCTTTTATTTATAAAATATATAAAAATCGGTGAACACTGTTAATTTCTGATTTATTATTGTCATAGCCCTCTAAGGATAAATCATCAGTTTTCCTTCTACTATTCATTGTTGTTTTTACTGTTGCTATATGGATTCTTGCTCTAAACAACTTGTTTAATCCCCTTCTTGCTATGATATTAATGATTTTAATGATTGTGATTATACGTCTAGATATGAAGAATAAAGAAAAAGAAGAAAGGGAAAAAATAAAATGATTGTTTGTGAATTTTGTGGTGACGAAGATAATGGTGAGTTCATACATGAAAATGGTTTTGATTGGTGTCAAATTTGTTATAAATTAAAAAAAGAAAACCGATTAGAAGATAGATTCAAAGAGTTCTAACCACAAAATGAAGAGGGAGGAAAAAATAAAATGATTTGTGCATATTGTGAAAAACGAATATTGTAT
>JAATVJ010000375.1 GCA_014523515.1 Nitrososphaerales archaeon TH1177
ATCCTACTTTCATATCTATTATTTATCTATATACTATAAAGCCATGGATAATTATATAAGAATTTTTCAAGAACAATTAAGTTTCTAAATAATAAAAGCTAAATACAAGATACTAGTAGATTTACAATGGACTCTTAATTTAGAACCGCTATCAGTATTAATTCAGACATAACAACAAACTCTATCTATATTCAATGAATAAGTATAATGATTCTCTAATCGTCTTACTAAATTTATTTTAAAAAAATCCATTATTACAACCTTATCTTCAAAGAATCTTTATTCATCTATCGTATCTCAGATAAGTACAATATATTTGAACATTGAATAATAAAATAGTATCAATAACAAAAAATAGTGCAATATTTTTAGCAGCCATACTCATAGCAGGAACAATTGCTTTATCGTCCCCCTCATTTATGACAGCAAGTACAGCACAAGCCCAACCATACTATGATGGAATGGACAAGAGATATAATAGCTATCAGCCAGATTATCCACCAGAATACAAAGACAGTAATAGCTACAATAGTTACATACCAGAATATGGAATGGATAGCTATAAAAAGCCAGAGATATTTCCAGCTAACAAAGTAGCAGAACTTGGATAGATGGTGGCAATGGGCATTTTCGATAAATACTAAAATAGATACAAATCCATTTACAGAGTTCGATCAGGATGGCTGTGATGTCGGATTACAGGATAACGGGAAATTACTCTTTCTTGTAGGAACAGGTAGAGATGAAGTTACAGGTGATTTTCCAGTACATAAATGTGACGTTAAAAAGGGAACATCAATTCTGTTTCCCATATTGAATGCGGAATGTAGTAACGTTGAACCAGAACCCTTCTTCGGTGCAACAGAAGACGACCAAAGAGAATGTGCAAACGACTTTATTGATGCAACCGATGAACTGTTTTTAAAGATAGACGGTCATGAAGTACCAAATCCTGAGCAATATAGAATTGATTCTCCTGCTGGAGGGTTCGATTTTAATGCAGTTGAGAACAATCCATTTGGTATACCAGTAGGTGATGGTCATGCAGTATCCGATGGGTTCTGGATTCTGCTAAAGAATTTGAAGCCAGGAAAGCATACTATAGAATTTAGTGGAAAAGCAGATTGGTCGCAATTTTTTCCTCAATCTCCTCAACCCTTTATTTTTGAAGCAGGAGCGACGTATATACTAGATGTTCAACCATCTGAAAAATCGTATTACCCTAATGACTATCAACAACAAAACTATCAAATATATTAGAAATAGTAAGCAAGAGATTATACACATTAACAACAACAAATAACTTTTTTTCTTTTTCAAATTTATTGAAAAGAATTCAAACTTTTACTTTTCAAAAGTAATTCTTAAATAATATCTTTATTACTATAATATTAGACTCTTATTTCTGCACCGCTATTGATATTACTCCCACTTGGCCCAGAATACCTAATAATTTTACTTGTTATTGTTGTAATTATAAATATATTACCTTAGATTAAACAAATAAATCGATAGATTATATATATAAACAAATATGACTATACACTAGCCATTAATACATAAGGTTATATACATTTGTAATATATATATATACATGTCAGCAAGAAAACAAGAAGTAAAAATAAACGAAAATATATCTGTAAATAAACCAGAATTTAATGAAAAATATACAACTAAATTTAATAAAGACTACAATAATTTCAATCAAAGAACAACTAACACCTTAAATCAACAACAAGATGCAATAAACAAGACTCTTGATAATACTTTACATAATGTAAGAAGAAGTACAGATGAAGCTAGAAGAGAAATTCCACAATATACACAACGTATTGCAGAATATCAAGAAAAAACTATTCAAACTATAAGAGATATTGCTTCTGACTTTATTGAAGCACAAAAACAAGTAGTAGACTCTTTTCAATCACGTGGAGACAGAAATAGTAATGTAAACTTCTCCAACGGATTATGGGATTTGTATAACCCACAAAGAATTGCTGAAAATAATGCAGTAATTGTAAACAATTTTACAAATTACCTGTTAACTACCAACAATCTAATAAACAATGCTCTAGAATCGAATATGAGAGTATACAATACAGCACTTGAACAAACACGCGATAATGTGAAGGCTTTAGTAAGAACAAATACCAATTACATAAAATCAACAGTAGAACAATCAGTTAATAGTCAAAATAAAGAGGTAAATACTACTACTAGTCATTAATAATGGAAGACTGACTAACTAGGTTTTAATGTTTAACCTAGCCCCCCAATAATGTTGTTGGTATTATTTTCAGATAAGAAAAAATGATTTTATTAAATCTAATACATTATACTAATAATAAAATAAATTCCATTTTTAATTAATAATTTTAAGGAGCAATACTCTAAATGAAAAATTTTTCTTCAAAACAAATAAGATTTTCTGGTGATTCGATAAAAAGCTGTGTATGCTTTATCGACTTGGTAGATTCAACTAATAATACTATTACAATGGACAATTTAGAACATATTAGAATCTATTATTCTAAATTTATAAATTCAGTATCGAAAATAGTTAAAAGTTATGGTGGGAAAGTTATTAAAAATATTGGTGACTGTCTCTTAGTATACTTTCCAAAAACATCTGATAATAAGAACGAACAAGCTCTTACAGAAGCTATTGAATGTGGCTTGAAAATATTAGATTCTCGCTATGCTGTTAATCAAGAATTGTC
>JAATVJ010000376.1 GCA_014523515.1 Nitrososphaerales archaeon TH1177
ATTACCTACCATTAAAGTCCAAGTTTCAATGTCTGATTGATCACAATAACATTCGTATTCAGCTCCAACACCATATCTCTCCCATTTATGTACATAACCAATCTTTCTGCCAATAAAACTATTAAATCCACTTGCATCTATAACAAGAGAAGATTTTACTTCAATTTTTCCTTTAGGAGAATTAACTACTAATCCAGAAATTTTTTTGTTTGGTCCCTTAATTAATACATCAACTACATTAGAATTAATCCAAATTTCTGCACCCTCTTTAGCAGCTAGAGATGAAAGATGTTGATACAGTGATCTAACATTTAAGACACATGAATGATATTCATTTCCTTTAATTATTATTTCATTATTTGGGGAAATAAAACGAAAATTCTTTATTGGATTATATAATTTCTCAGGAATTTGTAATTTTTTCATTTCATTTATCCAAGAAACTCCACTTGTTCGGACAAATTGTCCTATCGCTTTCTCTTTTTCAAAAAGAATTACTCTTGCTCCTGCATTTGCTGAAGCATATGCAGCAGACAGCCCGGCAGGTCCACCTCCCACTATGGCAATATCATAAGAGTCCAATTATCTTATTTTCTATTTTTTTATTTTTATTAACTTTTTTATCACAATAACAAAAGAGAATAATAGAACAAGTAGATCCAGTAAAGTTTTTTAAATGAGAAAAAAAATATAAAGAAATGAGCCAAGAATTTTTAGTCAAGGAAGGAGATTTAGCTCCTGATTTTACTTTCAAAGATTCTAATAATAAAGATTTAAAATTGTCAAATTTTTTGGGAAAACAAGTTGTATTATATTTTTATCCTCGTGATTTTACGCCAGGTTGCACCACAGAAGCATCGGAATTTTCTAGAGATTATAATAAGTATTATCAGAATAATATAGTTATCATCGGGATAAGTCCTGATGATGAAAAATCTCATTCACAATTTAGAGAGAAAATGAAGATTCCATTTTTACTGGCATCAGATATTAATAAACAAATATCTCAAAAATATGGGGTAGTTGGTTTGAAAGCGTTTATGGGTAAAGAGTACGTAGGTATAAACAGAACAACATTCTTGATAGATAAAAATGGCAAAATAATCAAAATATTTAATAAAGTAAAGCCAAAAGGACACAGCATAGAAATATTAAATTATTTATTGAAAAACAACTAGATGAATTTAATATTTTACATTAGAACTATAAATAAAATTGATCTAATGATTTATCTATTTTTTCTATATCCAAGTTCAAATAAACAAATAATTCCTCATCCAGTTTAATATCATTTAAAATCTCATCAAATTTAGTTCCTTGACGAAAATAGTTAACAGTTTCTGCTACTACTTGTAATAATTTCTTAGATATAAAATTCCAATATTCAAATTGCTGAAAATTATTACTATTGAGTAAATGAATAAATTTGGTGATAGAAGATATTATCATAAACCGTATTTTTTGTAATACTTTTTTAAAAGGATCAGTATCAGCAATATTAGGAATAAGTGTACAAATAAGATATTGATAATGATCAAAATTCTTCAGAATGCTCAATGATTCCCCAATTTGCGGATGCTTTTTTTTTATAGAAATAACTTCTAATCTAGTTTTGGTAAAAAAACCAGGATTTCTTTCAATTTCAAAGTAAGATGAAGTAATTCCATCCTTTACTAAAAACTTTTTACATTGATTGGATGAAAAAAGATAATTATTAATGAATTGAATTGAAACTGTCAACTAAACTAAACCTAATTAATTTAATCAAATATTTCTAATCTATTAAATGTTTATTGCTGAATCTTTTTAGAATATGTTTCTACAATGTGTCTAATATGTTGTAGAATTTTTATGTGATGCTCCTCATCTACAACAATACTCTTAAGCAATTCCTGGATTTCTGGATCCTCAGTTAGATTTATACATTCAAGTACTAAATCCTTAGACTGTACTTCTTCTTCTATTGATTTATTCATACCTTCTTTTGTTAAATGAAGGCTTCCAGATGCTCCTTCTATTTTAGCCATTGCTTGAGTGATATATTGTATATGTTTAATACCGTCATTAAGCAAAGTATTAATATAATTCCTAATTAAGCTATTTTCAATATCTTTGAGAAGAGAGCTATAATGTAATATTTCATGTTTTTCTGCTTCATGTTGTTCTTTTAATAATTCATAAAGCCTCTGTTGTTTTTCTATATCGTTACGATCTTTAATCAATATTTTATTTACTAATTGCATAAATAAAAGAGTGATGGTAGTAGGAGTTGTATTTTTTTAAAATGAGGAGGGATTGAAAAGATTATAATTCCAAATTAATTATCTATGATTGTGTCGTCAAATAATAATATTACTTGTCAATGCATTTGCCATCAACGTTACGGAGAAAAATCGTTTTGCAGGAAATGTTTAGATAAACATAAAGCTTCACCTTATTATAATATTATGAAAAAATTTGATTAATTTTTGAAACTGTATGCGGGAGATGGGATTTGAACCCACGAACCCCTGAGGGATAAGAGCCTCAGTCTTACGCCTTTGACCAAGCTGGGCGACCCCCGCTCAAAAACAAAACGTCAAAGACTCTAATTTGAATATTGCGAGAATTTAAAAAATAATTAATAAAATTCAATTATGATAATTATAATGGTTTTTATATAATTATTTGTTTCTTATTATCGTGTTAATTCCTGTTCGATGTTTTAGTTGTGGGGGTTTGATTGCAGACAAATATTTTGAATATAAAGAAAGAGTGAAATCAGGAGAAGAAGATGCTAACGTTTTAGATTCACTTGGAATAAAAAGATATTGTTGTCGAAGAATGTTTATTTCTAGTATGGAAACAATTTATCAAGTAATTCCCTATTACGAAGTTCTGAGAAGAAGAATGACAGAAATGCAATCTGAAAGTTAAGTTTGTGATATAATGCCAATTATTACAGGTATCAAAGGTAGAATAATTTTTAATAGTAGAGGAAGTAAAACTATAGAAATAGATGTTGTTTCTAATGATAAGTTCCTTGGTCGGGCATCTGCACCTTCTGGCGCGAGTGTGGGAAAGGGTGAAGTTCAAAGTTTTAAAGATAACAGTCCAGAAAAATCATTAGATGTATTTAATAAAAATTTGTCTAAGTTTATTGGAATAGAATCAGATGATCCCAAATCAGTATATGATATTTTAAAAATTATTGATAAGAGTGAAAACTATGGTATTATAGGTGGTTCAGTTGCTTATGCAATAAGTTTAGCTTCTATCGAATCAGCTTCCAAAGCTTTAGAAGTTCCAATCTTTAAGTTATTGAAACCAAGCGGCACATACACCTTCCCTTATCCTTTAGGAAACATTTTGGGAGGAGGCTCTCATGCTGGGCCTGGCACTCCTGATATTCAAGAGTACCTTATTTGTCCAAATGGCGCATCTAATATAATCGAAGCCTTAGAAATTAATTTCAATGTCCATAAAGAATTAAAAAAAATATTAGAAAAAAAAGACAAAAGATTTACCTATGGTAGAGGTGATGAAGGAGCTTGGGCTCCAAATATTAATAACGATCAAGCTATAGAGGTAGTGGAAAAAGCAATTTTGGAATGTGGCTATAATTTGAGAAAAGAAGTATCAATGGGAATAGATTTTGCAAGTTCTTCGATATGGAATGAGAAAAACCAAAATTATGATTATTCTAGACAAGAATTGACACGTTCGCCAGA
>JAATVJ010000377.1 GCA_014523515.1 Nitrososphaerales archaeon TH1177
AATTCAAAATTAGCCTATTAGTTTCATCGTATATTTTTTGTATTGTTGCATCTGTTCTTCTGTTATCTTAAACCAGACAGTATCACAATCAAATAAAATCGGTCTATCTAATTTCTACGAATATGATATCTTTCTTTATCTGCAGTTTCTTTTGATATTACTATGCATTCTCCTAAAATTTCTTGAACTTCCAAAATAAATATCATCGCCTAAGGCTCTTGCTTCTTTTTTGACAATCTTCAGAATTGGAGTCAATGGTATTAAAATTGTTAGATATGTACTGATTAGACTATTCTATTATATATAAAAAATCATATTTTAAAAAGCCATAGCCTACTAGATACAGGGATATGGTGAAGAGAAATAGTAGGCGATGACAAGAGATTTATGCCTTATTTCCTTATAATGTAGTATAAATTTTTTGTAAGAGAAAATATTTATTATTTGATTAACATTGCTAATTAACAAAATTATCTACTAACTATTTTTTTAATTGCCAAAAACTTATTTGTGAGAAATGTATATTCTATTTCAATCACTGAATAACTACTACTGCCATAATTCTCTGTATAATAATGTCCATTTTTTGAAAGGTATCTAACGCCATTGTATGCCTTTGTGTTCATTAACCAATATTATTATAGAGAATAATAACAATATAGCTCCTCCTCTATCATACAAATAGTTATTCAGTGGTTTGGGAATGGAAAAATTCCACAACCTAGTTCAGATAATCGAAATGGTAATAATATTAGTAGCAGCAGTAATTTGTTAACCTCTTCTACTGCCATCTTATCAATAGTACTATCATTTCTTTCTTTTTCCATTCCCTACTTAAATTAATTTAATTTTTTTTTAGAATATAAAATTATTATTATTATTATGAAATAACACTCTAGAGAATATTCAGTTAATTGAGTTGTATATTTTTTGAAAGATGACGAAGTTGAATTTAGAATATAGGATAATAGTAAAAATTCAAGTAAATGAATTTATCCAAATTAAGTAGGTTAAGATATACATTGGAAATATATTATTCTTGTAATAAAATAAATTAATAGCCATCATGTTTAATTTGTTTGCTTCTATAGATGTGATATTGTTCCTATTGTATTGGAGGATAACCAAGTGCTACTACCAATAAATAATTTGTTTCATATTGATCATAGGATAAGTATGTCTAAAGACAATAGTAATGAAAAGAAATACAATTGTCAATGTGGAGAGGCTTTTAATTCAGTAGAAGAACTAAATGAACACAATCACAAAGCACATTAATTAATTAAAATTTCCCTAATCATATTTTTTGGAATCTAAAATAATTGTTTTTTTTTGAGAAGATCTATATTTTGTTTGTTTATATAGAAATCAATAAAAAAGTAACGAATTAACTTGATCTAATATGGTATTGGAAATATTCTTAATGTGGAATTGTATCGAAGCAAAAGATTGTGCTGAAGTTGGAGACCTATCTAATATTGCTGCTACTTATATAGGCATTGTCATAGGAACACTACTTGGTCTGGTAATTAGTTGGGTAATATACGATAGACAAAAGAAAACTTCTGATAAACAAGATAAAACGTTAATAAGCATTAAAAAATTAGAAGAAAGACATAAAAATATTTTAGAAACGGTAGAAAAATTTGAGCAGAATCATGACAAAATATTAAAGAATATTCTCACATTAGAGAAGAAAATAGATTCATTATTAGAAAATAAATAATTTAATTTAGAAACTCTGTTCTTTCCACAATTTATGATACTCAATATTATCTAGACCTTTTTATTAAATTAGGCAAAATAATTGGAGAAAATACAAGAATTATAGAATACTTTGATTACATCACCTTCATTTGCTTCTTCTATTGCCTATTGTATTGTGTCAAAATCAATTGGAACAATTATATCAGCCGGTGGATCTTTTGGAGTATAATACTTCTTATCATATCCATATTCTGGTGGGTATTCAGAATTGTAATTATTATCATCATATCCATATTCTGATTCTGCAGTTTGTGCTTGTACTTCTTCAATAATAAATGATGAAGATAAAGACAAAGCAAATGTTCCAGTAACTAATACAACTAATAAAAATATTGCATTAGTTTTTGTTGTTGTTGTTGCTATCACTTTAGTCAATATTTAAAAATACTAAATCTATTATATCTGAAATACGAATGATGGGTAAAGATTTTTTAAAGTGGAATTTTAAATAGTTGATTTTTTAAAAATAACTATAAAAAGATAATTAAATAACTTTCTTGTTATTAATGAGTATATAATCATTTTCTAATATATCCATCGTATAGTCAAATTTTGATATTCATGTAGGATGTTAAGAAATTCTTAAAAGTATTCCCAATATATGAGATCGAAATATTCATAACGACTTAAACAATTATTACATTAAGGAAGTATTGCTTATCAGAATGATTCAAAAGAATATCAAAATATTGTTAGCCGTTTTTCAAAAAGTCTTGTAGAATTGTATGGTTTAATTCAAGATATGAAGAGATATAGTAACAATAACAATAATAACAATAACAATAATAACAATAACAGTAATAATAAGTAGATAGATAGGTGGTGCCATACAGTGGCTACGATATATTAACACTCACCTACCATACAGTGGCTACGATATATTAACACTCACCTACCATCCATGCACAAGAACAACAACAACAATCACCACAACTAGCGGAGACCCCAGTTATCTATCTGATTGTGTTTTTATTTCTGATATATACAGAGGTTTGTAGACATTTATAGTAGCATGTAATAGTAAAAGCAGGTAAAATAAAAGATTATTGATTTTAAAGATAAAAAAATAAGTAATAATAATAAACGAATTTAAGGTATCAAAGAGTAAACATGTTTTATAAAAATATCCTTTTGGACTTTTTTGCAAACATAACATTCTTCCCCAAATTCTGGATGAATCTCTGCTAAGACTTTATAATTTATTATTGATGAAGTCATAAAACATATTTTAAATTCTTTTTTTGATGGTGTACCTTCTGTTTTTTTTGATAGGTCATATAACTTGTGATAAAGATCAAAACCATCCATTAAAGACATTCTAAAACCAATAAGGACAAGATCATGATCTTCAGGTTTAAAGGTTTGTTCTGCTAATTCTGGGTCATTTATTAAAGTTAAATTGAAGCCTTCATCTTCCAACCATTTCTTATATTTTAAAGAGGTATCAACATCATCATCAACTATTAAGATATTTTTCATTAATATAATATAATAATATGTAGAAGTAAAAAACAATATCCTATAGATAGAGAACTAAAGTCCTATTCTTGACTTTGTTATTTGTTTGTTTATTAATCTTATTCTTATCCTGCTTCAGTTGAATTATAACTAACTATCTGCTTACCAGATTGTACTAAGTATTGTAAATCTGTGTCTTTAGCTAATGGTTAAATCCTTCTTCTGTGGTAGTATCTATTAAGATTCTTTATGAATTATTTCCTTTTTTTAGAAGAATAATTACCTTTATCTACTGCTGTTATTATTGTTCTAAAGAAATATTTCTTCCATATACCTAGGAAGAAGAAAACAAATTAAAAGGTTCGGTATGGTTTTGTTCTAATTATTGTAAAAAGATGCTTATGTAAATATTCAAATAAATAAAAGAATGAGAGAAGATGCTTTTAATGAAATTATAAAAAAGATAATAGAAAATGAAGGAAACGAAAGTACATTGCACAAATTAAAAACTTTTATTGATGATATTGAAAATGAAAAAAATAGAATCAGAAGAAAATCAATAATTCCTAGAACTAACTAAATAAAAATTAGTAGAACTACAAAATTGTGTCAAAATCAGCAGTTGACTATCCTCCGAGCCCGTTAATCAATTGATTCATATATTTTGTATGAGAATATAATTAGATAAAGGCCAACAAAGTTAAAAGATACAGTAGAGAAAATTCATCATTATCAAATCAAAGCAATACAGATCTCCTATTAGAATTTCTTAAATATCTAAGATCTGTCTGAACTTCTAATATATATCGGAATGATGTCTTGAAAAACTTGATAAAATTTTCAGAATTCATCGATTGTAATTTTGAACTAATGCAAAATTCCGTCTAGGAATATTGACTTTACTATTGACATATTTAAATAATTTTCACTAACTAATAATCTCTATGTTTTGATAAGATTTCATCTTCTACTTAAGTCAATTAATTTCAAAAGTTTGATTATTAATTTAGAGATACATTTTCAATAAGTTCATTTTTTCTTAGATTTTATTGTAAATAAAATATTTGAATAAAATATTTTTGATATTAATTCATTTATCTTTCAGTTATATTTGTAATTCTATATGAAATCGCATACCATATTCATCTTCTAATAGTAGTAAAATGAGTAAAGGATTTTTTTAGTAATGTATAATTTCGGTATGTCTATAATATTCTTATTTTTATCTCATGCTTTGTCTCTGTTGTTGAAAAATTCTTATCTCAGACATTCTACCTGCAATATATCCAAGTAATGCCCCATAGACAAGATGAAACATAAATGATCCTCCAATCATAATATAGTACAAACCTTGGAAATGAGATGCAATACTATATACATATTGGTTAGGTACCATAGAATTAGCAAAAGAGTCAAGTCGTGGTTGGATAATAAAAGTAGCAAGTGGCAGAAACAATATAGCCCAAAGTAATATCCCAACTATCATCCCCATTAGAATTCCATGTTGAGAATTATAAGGAGACAAGCCTTTCCAAAATAAAGATATTTGTCCAAATATATTACCTGCCGTTAGTCCTGTTAACAAATGCAAAACAAATCCTATATATTGAGCAATACCAGGATCATAAAATCCTAAAGAAATACCAATAACTCCAAAGAAAGTACCAGTTGGAGTTTGAGATATAAAATCAACTATTGTAAGTAATCCCGATATTGCCCATGCTGCAATTAATCCTGCAAGAGAACAATATACTATATAGAGTTTTGATGAATTATGATAACTATTTTCAGTTAGCATAGGACTTTTGCAATGAAGATATATATAAAATAGTGCCTATTATCATGACATAGTGCCTAATAATATTTCTTATAGGATAAGTTAGCACTATAAATTACAATTATTCACTAGTTTATATATTGCAAATAGTATAATATCATATGAATTTCATAAAGAACATAACTTATGGATTTGTAGGTGGAACATATGGAGTAACCGTTTTAGGTGCCATAGATGGTGGACAAATATCTGCTATTGCAAGTGTCGCATTAGGTGGAGCTGCAATGGTTTCTGCTTTAATAGTGAGAAATCAAATAAAAAGAATGAAATTAGACAAAAAATTAGCTATAAAAATGAGATAATAAAATAGAAACAATAACCAACTACATCATTTTTTATTTTAAATTAAATAACAATAATAATGAAATTTAATATTTCACATTTAAAAGCAGAGATTAATAAATTTAATCGTTTTTATCAAGGTCTTTTAATGGAAGAAAATAAAGAACAAGAAAATAATGAAAGAGATATAAGCTTTAATACTACTAAGGAAATAAGCGACAAGATACAACAACAAGAAAGATCAATAGATATAGAGAATAATAATCAAGATGAGAAAGGAGATAATATTAAAAAAAGAATAGAAAGAATGATTGATGATAGGACTGGTAATGTATATAGTAACACAGAAGGCCTGCGTACGAATGGAAATACCACCTTATCCGCTATCGAAAATAGGACTATATACGATTCACAAAAATTACTATCACAAAGACAAGACAGACTTTGGAGTGTTTTATACGAGCGTTATCAATACAACACATCAATAAAGAGAGGACAAAATTTTCTTCTCAATCATGTTGATTCTAAACTTTCTCTTGTTGTAATGTATGCTGATTTAGTAGGTTCAACAAAGATGAGTATGGCTTTACCAGTAGAAAGAATGGCAAAGATAATCAAAGCCTTTTCACATGAATTGTCATCC
>JAATVJ010000046.1 GCA_014523515.1 Nitrososphaerales archaeon TH1177
AAGATATTGAAGAGGAGAAGAAGAAGGTGATAAATATTGGTAATGAAAGAAAATAGTACCTATATAAAAATGGGAAAAGTGTTCCCAAAAATAGGGGTCCACTCCAACTTTTAGGAGGCAGTGAAATCTGACTGACTATTAGGCTTGAAAATGAAGATTGGTGATGCATGAACGTTCCTTCGTCTCTATTATGGATATCGAATCTGAATGTAGGCCTGAAAATTCATGAAACAAAGAGAATTAAAAAATATATATAGAAATGTAGGTAGATGTTTGTAAAATAACTAAAAAAATAGAATAAAGATATGAGTTATTTTAGAATTATTAATACTTTTAATAAATTTTTTTAATATCTAGTGATAAATTTATAAAAATTAGTATTGGCTAAAATTATTCATTCATACATATATACATATAACTAAAAATGTAGTCTAGTAGTACAAGTAACACAATAGCCAAAATCACTACCCTAGATCAGTTTACACATGATTTCAAAGAAAAATTATTTGTCAATAGTGTTCCGTGTGTTTTTACGAATATGTTTATATTTTTAGATCTAATAAAAATCTTTGTGAAAAAATATTAAAAAAAAATATAGACAGTAGCTGCTATCACTATCACTTTATGGACGTTTTTACGTCTCTATCGACGCTTTTACGTCAATCACTAACCTAACCGGATCAGCAGCAGCAGCAATCGCTATCGCTTTATGTTATAACAACAGTCACAAACGTTATCACTGTTTATACAATCGCTATTAATTGTAGACTATCAACCCTCAATCAATCACTATTATTTTTCTCTTGCTGTCAATCACTATCATATCATGTGTCTATCTAGACTATCATCACTGTCAAGACACTATTACTATCACATCGAAACAATTGTAAGACTAGTCTATATTAGAGCTCAGTAGTACAAAATATAAAATGTAAACAATAATTGAGGCGCAGTCATTATTATTCCACTATTACATTTTCATAATGAATGATATAGAGTCTATTGGAAATGATATTTGATAAAAAAAACTATTATCCAGCCAACAAACTATCTAGCAATACAGGATTTCTTTAGTAGTAATAGTATTACGGTTAGTAATACTCTATTGTTGGCATCATGAAATTGGTTAGTTTATTGAATTATTATAACTCTATCTCAATTAATTATAATTTAAGATAGGATATATAATTTACCTAGACTCTACATATCAACAGGGAAAACCTGTCAAGTCCAGAAAAGTAAAATAAAATGAATTCTTTTTTACAGTAGAAGTCCTATCTTGTTATATTTAGCTTTTATTATTTAGAAACTAAAATGTTAAAGGTAGTTTTTGTATTTACTTATCACTAAATAATATTAAAAAAAACATTATAAATTTCAACAGTGTATGTGTGATAATTAAATCTTGAAATTAATATACAATAACTCAAAACTATTGTCAGACTATGATGACTTACAATTGTATGCTCATTGTTTGATAGAAGAATTGAATATTCTAGAGATATTTAATAAAAGTAGGATAACATTCTTACTAGGCTATGACATATAATAGATATGATTAACATCTTAATTTTATCTACTAATCTAACCGGGATTATTGATGTAAATAGTTTACTCCAGGAGGTTTACAATATTTAATGTCATCATCAATTATTAAAAAAACATCAACAGCAACTGGCTTTATTAAAGCGATAGAATCAGGTTCTAAGCATCTTCTCATTAAAAGATTTACATTACGATTTCCAGAACAGAAATTGAAGTTTGTTGGAGATGGGTACCAATTTGACCCAAAGAGAGGAGTGGGAATTGCAGGTAGTAGAGGCAGACATATTCTCTTCCACGAGAAATGTACTGGCTGTCAATTATGTGCAATAACTTGTGAAGGAATTGCTGAAGCAATTGAAATGGTAAAAGTGAATGAAAAATGGAAACAAAATAAAAAAAGTATAATGCCACAAATCGATTATGGAAAGTGTGTCTTTTGCGGATTATGTGTAGATGCTTGTCCCTTCTATGCATTATATATGACTAATGATTTTGAATTATCATCATTTACAAAAGAACATTTGATATATACACCAGCACAATTAGCGGTAAAACCAAAGTATGATGGAACAGTAGAAATAAAGATTGATGAACGAGGAGCTTCTCATGGTTGATGCAGTATTTGTAAAATTACATTTGCTTCTTCAAGGTTAATGCCGATAGTGGTACAAAAATGAGTCTAATTTATGGTAATAAAGAGGATGATATTTAAAAATTAGTGTTATATTCACTTAAAATAAATAAAAAGGAAGAAATTTTCTTATTTTGTATGTTTTATTCATAGTGACCATGGTCTGCTTGTGGGTTATATGGTATAAAGTAGTTGTTTAAGAATCTATAATCAATTCCTGCACCGACTATATGTTTATCTTCTGGCATAGCTCCCTTATCCAGTATAAATGCTGCAGGTACTGCTACATGCTTGAACCAAGCAACCAGTTCAGGATGTTTTTCACCGTTGTCTGTTCTTACTAGTTCATGATAGTGAACATATCCTTGTTTAGCAAATTCATAAGCAGTGTTATTTGTCCAAGGAGCAATTATAACATCAACTACATATAGTAATTCATTACCTTTTGCATCAGATGACCACCACTGTTCTTCTCCAAATGGACCAATATTGTAATGAAGTCCATAAAGATGAGTAGGTGTATCTTGCCACCAATAGTGACCTGGTGCATCTTTTGTACCATTGGCGCCATCCGCTGGACCATCAAAATAATATCCTATATTATCAATTTTGACTACTATTCCATGAGTAAAAGTTTGTGATTTTTGATAATTATTTAATGAAGATTTATCCTTTTCAAATGAACTATATGTTTTATTATCAACAGATTGAATTATTTCAGAAGAGGCATTTATATTTAAATTTTGAGAAAATACATTGTTATTATTAGCGACTAGGGTTCCTGCTAAAATTACAATAACCGTTACTATGATTATGAAATTTAGGTATTTCATTTGCATTAATCATAATAAATAGTAGTAATATTAGAATATTTTGTAAAAGACACCATTGTCCTCTTCTACCCGTAGGAGAAACCCAATTTAATATTCACAAGTAGTAGAAGACTATGGTATTGGTTTCCATTCTACCTTGACTTTGACAGAGATAGGAAAAGAAATCATTTACTTTGAAACCTCCTTATCTTCTTCTGGACTGTCTTCTTCTGCTGTATCTGAATCAATCTTTTTTATCCTCATCATCATCGTTATTCATTGTTTATTTAATTTATGATAAAGATCATCTACGTGGACCAGACAAGCATAACGAAGATTCATTTCTGAATCATTTATTGCTACTTGTGATTCTTCTCCACAAATCTCACATGGATTATTTTTTATCTCATAGTATTTCATATTATGTTATCATTTCACCTTTTCTAGTTCAAATCCGTTTTGCTTTTTTCAATTCTTGTAAGTCGTTTTCTGATAATGTACTATTGTTATTATTATTATAATTCAAATTTTTTCTTCTCCTTTATCATAAGGGATAGAAGAAGAAGAATTATTTTCTCTAAATAATCCATATAAGACATGCATATAAAGATACATGAGCATACAATACGACATGACTGCATCGGAAATTAAGTTTATTTCATAAATCGGTACTTTGGGTTCTAACAGAATAATAATCAATATACCTAAAAAATATCATGTACAAGCAAAAGAATTGAAAGGTAGAGAAGTCATTGTTATTATCAGAGAAGCGTTAGAATAACAAGAAATGAGCTCTTCTAATACTAATACCAATTCTAATAATAATAAAAAAGTATTGTATCAACTTTGGACTGATGGAAGAGGAAGTTTTGCAGTTAGAAAGGAGGAAGGAATACAACTTTTTGAGTATTCTCATTCCCAACAATCTTATTCAAAAGTCATAGATTCAAAAATGGTTTATGACGGTTCAATAACACAGGAACTTGTTCAGGATTGGATTGAGGAGCTCAAGGAAGCCGATATTCTGGACGAAGATGGAAACCTGATCTATGTTGAATTCTAAATCATTCATTCAAAGAAGAACATAAGCAAGGAGAAAAATAAGAAGAAATGACAAAATTCAAAGGTTTGATTGAATGTCCGTATTGTAGTAAAATGACTAATGTAGAAGGAAAAACAAACATCCACTATATTATTGGTAAATGTGAGTTTTGTAATGACAAATTTTCTTATATTACCTGACATTAATTTTTGTAAATTTTTTTTGAATTTATAATAATACACCTAATGATTTTGAATCCATCTGTAAGATAAACTGCGTTAAATAAATTTATGTCAAAATATATTAACATGATAGTTAATTATAATTATTAAATACTATAACTGACTAATACTATTAAATATATGTCGAAAGACAATAGAAACAATAGGGGAAAGAAAAACAGTACTTCAAGCAATAGAGGATTGGCCTCTGCAGATAAAGAAACGAGAAAAAAAGTAGCCAGTAAAGGTGGAAAAGCATCTAACAGTAGTAAAAAAAATAAAAAATAGAGGATTATCTTCTATTGTATTTTTTTTGAATATTGTGATTTTAATAATATTTAATTCTGGTTAACCTTATCTTTGTAATTATACTTACAATCTTTTTGATTATCAAAATTATTCAATATATTCATCTCTCACTACATTTAAAATAACATAAAAATAAGAGGATAGATTCCTTGAATTTATCTAATTAGATTTAAAAAATTAAAATTTATTTTAAATAATATAATGATAACATAAATAACATCTATCTATCTTTATTTTTGATATTCATTATAGAAGCTAATTTTTTAATTAGGTCTTCCATTTTGATTGGCTTTTGAATAAAGTAGTCTTCATTGATTGTTTTACCCACCACCAATCGTGTTTTTCTAAATTCTTCATTGAAGGTTGCAATTGCAGTTAAAAAGCAAATTTTTACTTTAGGATCTTTTTCTCTTATTTTAACATATAATTGGAACCCATCCATTTTTGGCATTTTTATATCAAGAATTACCAAATCATAAAAATTGATTTGGTAATGATCCAATGCAGAAATAGGATCGGTAAATGAATCCACTTTAAATCCATTGTGTTCTAAAATATTTTTTATTGTAAAAGTAATATCTGGTTCATCATCTATTAATAAAATAGAATTTTTAGTCATGTTACTGTTATTATATCACTTATCATTTATTACTATCTCACTAGTTTTACCTATAGGAAGCGTAAAATAAAAAGTAGAACCTATGCCATTAGAATTATTTTCTGCCCATATCCTACCACCATGAGCTTCTATAATCTTCTTAACTATAAAGAGACCAAGACCAGTACCTTGATCTGATTTGGTAGCAAATTTTGTAAATAGTCTTGGTAAAATCTCATTATCAATGCCTATACCGCTATCTTTTATTATCACAAGTACATTATTATTATTGTCTTTCTCTTTGTTTGTTATTATTCTAGTTGTGATTATTATAAATCCTTCTTGAGTAAATTTGTTAGCATTATCAAGGAGATTGAAGATAACTTGTGTTAATCTTATTTTATCCGCATTAACAAATATCTTATTTCTATTAGATTCGTATATTATCTTGACTTTTTTATTATTTTTATTCTTACTATCATCACCATGGCCTTTATTCTTTAAACTATTCTCAAAATCTGTTACAACATTTGCTATAACTTCATTTAATTCAACTAATTCTGTATTTAGTTTAAAGATTCGACTTTCAATCTTTGTAACATCTAATACAGCTTCAACAAGTTTATGTAATCTATGAGAATTTCTTACTATGATTTGAAGATATTCTTGAAGTGTTTCTTGATTTAAATTATCCTTTTTATTTATAACTTTATTATAAAGTAATTCACTAAGACCTATGATAGGCATAATAGGAGTTCTCAATTCATGTGCAGCTATATTGATAAATTCTTTTTGTATTTTATCATGAATTTTTAGTTCTTCATTGGCTAATGCAATTTCTCGATTTGTTTCTTGTATCTCTTTTGTTCTTTTCTTTACTTCATTATTAAGTATAACATTCCATTTTATTAGAAATATTATAAGAGTAGTAATTGCAATAATAGCACCAACAATTAATGAAAAACCTTTCACTCTTTCTGTGTTAAGAATATCATTAATATGTGAATATATTAATGTAGTAGGCGTTATAATGAATATGAAATATATGGGTTTTTCTTGCAATAAAATTGGAGAACCTGTATTTAATCGCTCACCACTTCCAAAATTATATACAGCGTTATCATCCGATAATTCTCCTGAGAAAACTTTGCGATAATAATCATTTTGAATATTATTGAAATTGAAAAATTTTTGAACTTCATTATCAAAAAAATTCTTTCCTAAGAAATGTGTTCGAGGAGTAGCAATATAATTAAATTTACTATCATAGGAAACAATGAATTGTGAATCAATATCAACAATATTCCCATAATGTGCAAAAAAAGCTTCAGTAGGTATTTCTGCTCCTACTATTCCGATATATTCTCCAGTGTCACTATTTATTATTGGAACAGATAATGCAATTCTATCTATATTATCAATTCCCTTAAATCCATCTGAAAAAACTGGTTGTAGAGTGTTTCTTGTTTCTTGTATATACTCTCTAAATGAAAGATCTATATTTATAAAACTTCTTTGTCCTTTTGATACTATATGAGTTGTTACTATATTGTTTTCATCAGCAATAAAAAGGCCATCCACTTTGGTAACATTATTAACTTCGGAAAATTTTTCTCGTATAATCTTTTCAATTTTTTCTCCATAAAGGTAATGTTGGTGTAAATAAGTAGAATCAGCGATTCCTTGAAGGATGGACATAATCAATTTAAGATCTGAACTAATACGTTCTGCAATAATTTGTGTAGATTCTATTTGACGGTCTCTATATTGTGTAAAGATGCTATCTTTAACATTTTGTTCAGTAATATTTTGTTGATAAAAGAATAAACCAAATGATGAGACTATTATTAAAACTATAGAGATAATTCCTATTTCCTTTCTCTTTCTAGAGAAGAAATCACTACTATCAGTAGAATTTGTCATATCCACTTCTTATTCTTCTTCTTTTTTCCATTTACTTACTAAGAATATTGTAGAGAAATATATAAAATTCTTGTTTATAAATTTAATTCTTTTTAGAAACATCTACAATATCATCATATCTTTCTGGTACAACAATCTTCCCATTAATTATATCTTCTTTAAGCTGATTGAATTTTATTTTTACATCTTCTGGTACACTATTTTCCAATCTATAAAATGGTGCAATATAGATTATCCCATCACCTGATGCTCCCTTGTAATATTCTAATCCAGGTTTGAATACTTGTCCACTAAAATTACCTTTTTGAACCATTTTAATAACTTGATCAAATGCCTCTTCTACATCCAATACAAAGGAAGTAAGAATAGTATTTGGAGTTAGTTTATTCTGATCAGAAACAGCACCAAATGCAAATATCTTTTTTTCTTTGGCTGCTTCTATAACACTCAAGCCAGATGTATCTGCTACATGTAATATTGCAAATGGCTAATAATAAAAATATATGCTTTCTTGTGTATTTTTATTATTGTAATTTCTTTATTAATTTTAAAATTTATATAAATATAATTTATAAAAATCGTTTATCCTTCTAAATAATTGTTAGATTTATAAAATATAAATTTGTTCAGATTAAAAGACTGTGGGATTTATACAAAATTTTAAAAAGCCCATCTAAATATATAGATGACACTATTTATATAATGTTAATCTGACTAATAATATTTTTGGTAAATATAATTCAATGACATTTAGTGTTAAAATTATAAATTTAATTAAACATAGAATTTTTAAAATAATTAATTAAATATATTTATAATTAAATTAATATTATAATCCTACATTAAAGTAATACAATCTATAATAGTTGTTTAATGATCATAATAAAATATCTATGTACATCTTCTTTTAGATACATCTATTCAATTAATGTCATTAATAAATTTTTGAGGCACCTAAAAATTTTTATCAATAAATAATAAAATATGTTGTGCTACTCAATATTATGAATGGAATAATAGGATTTCTTCCTATTATTATTATTATATGATTATTGCATATTGATATAATAACGTCTCTAATCAATTATGCTTATTTATCAAAGTGAATTCAAATGAGTTCTACTATTACATAGTATTTAGCTTTTATTATTAGAAACTTATTTTAACTATAGGAAACTGAATAAAAAATAAAAAAAATTATAAATAAACGTATAAATAAATCCATTTTTTCTATCAAAGAATACTTATAGAAATTATTAACCTACCCCACTTGGGCGTTTATATTCGACATGCTCTAATTTCTTATGTTCCTCCTTTATATCTACAGTATCGAATAAAAGTCCACATATTTCACATGAAATTTTAGAAGGTCTACTTTTAGTATTGGTAGATGCTTCAGGTGTCGCTAATATAATAACAAATTCAACATTAATAATACTTTTGAATCACAAAGGTTAAATTAAAAAATGTTGAATATCTCATATGATTGAATGAGAATGAACCAAAGCTGAAATATCCAGAGTTTCATAAAGATGGTACTTGTAAAAATATAGGATTCATTATATCTGTTTAAATCATGTTCTCAGAATTTGTAACAAAATAGAAAATAAAAAAATGGATTGATAAAAATATTTACATCATTTAGGATTTACGAATTTTATTTCAATATCGTTATGTGGAAATTGTTTGATTATCTCTTCTGCTAGCTTGTAACTTTCTTCATTTACATCTTCTTTACTAGAAGAAAATTCAAATACTGTTTTTGTATTTGGCAAATAAACTCTTTTCAAGTTCAAATCACCATCTCCTTCTTCCCCCTTTTTAAAGATATAACGTTCTCCACGTTTAGTTATAGGATTCCAACTCCTTAACAATATACCGTGTTTTTCTATATTCTCATTTGTTATTTTATCATAAACTTTTGTATGCATAAAGAGATGGAAAAATGTACTGTTTGGATTGAAGAAATATCTTAGAGTATAGTAACTTTTGGGATGATGCGGGGAAGGTATTGTTTTATTTTTTAATTCCTCTGATTTTGAATCAAAACACCATTCAAAATAGGAATTAGAAGTTTTTTCAATTTGCATTTTAATATATAATATGCAATACCAGAATATCAAACTTGCTCTAAAAAAAATAGTGTGTATATTCTTATAACAGAAATTAAATCGATTATAACATAAAAATTAGTTTCTAAAGTCCTTTGATATTTTCAATTTATATTCTAATCTGTCAATCTTAGCCTTAACTACAAGATTCAAAGGATTGTAAAAAAGTAATTTTAAGGTTAAAGGGTATTGTTGTATTTTGGCTTGTATTTTCCAAGCAATAAAGAGTTTGTCACTACAGTAACAGAGCTCATAGCCATTGCTAATCCTGCAAGTATTGGTAGCCAACCAAATACACCTAATCCAAGAATAGGCACTAGTGCACCAGCTGCTATAGGTATTAAACCAGTATTATATGCAAATGCCCAGAACAAGTTCTGCTTTATCTTTGAAACCGTTCTTTTACCTAAATCTAGTGCAATTACAACATCTCTTATATCATCTTTTATTAGTATTATTCCTCCTGTTTCTTTTGCAACATCAGTTCCAGAGCCTATTGCAATTCCTAAATCTGCTCTTGCCAATGCAGGTGCATCGTTAATACCATCACCAACCATTGCAACAACTTTACCTCCTTCATGCGTCTTTAATTTAGCTACTACTTCTTCCTTTTGATGGGGAAGTACCTCTGCAAATACTTTGTCAATACTAAGCTTGGATGCTACTGCATTTGCAGTCCTCTCATTATCTCCAGTAAGCATTATTACTTCTATTCCTTTGGATTTCAAAGCTTTAATTGCATCTTTAGCATTTTCTTTTATGGTATCAGATATAGCTATTATACCTGAAAGGGTATTATCTATTGTAACTAAAACTGCAGTCTTGCCTTCTTTTTCAAATATAGCAAGTTTTGCATCGATGCTTTCAGTAACTGCAATCTTACTATCTTCCATCATCTTTCTATTGCCAATCATAATTGTATGATTTGAATATGTTGCCTTAAGACCATGTCCCGAAATTGCTTCAAAGGAATCCGGGCTAGTAATTGGAATGCCGTTTTCTTTAGCTTTCCTAATTACTGCTTGTGCTAAAGGATGTTCTGAACCAGATTCAGCTATTGCTGCAAGTCTTAGAAATTCCTGTTCTCCAATCTCTGTTAAAGATACCAAGTCAGTTACAGATGGTTTACCTACAGTTAATGTACCAGTTTTATCAAAAATAATAGTATTAACTTTATTTGCTATCTCTATATGTTCTCCTCCCTTGTACAGTATTCCATTTTCTGCACCTTTTCCTGCACCCATCATAAGAGCAGCAGGAGTAGCAATACCTAAAGCACACGGACATGCAATTATCATTACAGAAACAAATGCGAGAATTGAATATGTTAATCCTGCATCTCCTATAAAGTACCATCCCAAAAATACTCCTATTGCTATCATTACAATAGCGGGAACAAAATATTTTGCAACTTGGTCTACCATCTTCTCTAATTTTGCCTTTCCAGTTTTTGCTTCTTCCACTAATGTTATTATTTGAGATAAGACTGTGTCCTGTCCCACCTTTGTTGCTTTAACTTTAAGAAGACCATTCTTGTTAATTGTAGCACCTATTACCTCATCTCCTTTTGTCTTGTCTACCGGAATACTTTCACCTGTTAAAGCTGATTCGTCAACAGAAGAATTTCCTTCAATTACTAAACCATCTGTTGGAACTCTTTCACCTGGTCTAATAACCATTAAATCCCCCTCTTCTATTTGCTCTATTGGAATTTCTATTTCTTCAAATTCCCTCCTCTTTTTTGTTATTGATTTTATTAATTTAGAATTGTCAAAATTTATGTTGCTAATGTTACTATGGTTGTTGTTGTTATTGTTATTTTTGTTTACCTCTACCGTCTTTTCATTTCCTTCTTCTTTTATTACAAGTCTTAGTACTCTTGCTGTCCTTGGCTTTAAATCAAGTAATTTTCTTACAGCATCTGAAGCCTTTTCCTTGGTTTTTGTTTCAAGCAATCTTCCAACTAGAATGAGTGTAATTATTATTGCAGCTGTCTCAAAATATACAGCAGTAAATGGAAAATAGCTAGGAACAATAGTCACAATTGCACTGTATAGATAGGCAGCTGTAGTTCCTATAGCTATTAGCGTATCCATGTTAGATGCTTTAGCTTTAACTCCATCCCAAAATCCTCTATAAAAGCGCCATCCAATCCAGAATTGTATCGGGGTTGATAACGCCAAAAGTATGTAATTTGTATATTCCATCATTTCCATTGGAAAGTTATGTCCTATTTCGGGAATCATATGAGGCAAGCTAAGTATAATTATTGGTATGGTAAGTGCAATACTTATAGCAACATGTATCTTTAATTTCTTTAATGCCTTCTCTGGTTCTATAAACTCATTTAAACATTGAGATGAGCAAAAATAGTATTTTATTCCATCTTTA
>JAATVJ010000378.1 GCA_014523515.1 Nitrososphaerales archaeon TH1177
AATGTAATCCAATCCTTTTATAAGAGTAGATATCTCTCCCATTCCCGAACTTTCCAGTATCTTAATAGCCCATAATCTTGCTCCAGGGGCAATACCTACAATACCAAAAGAATTATCTTTGGCAGCGGCAATTCCTGCAAGATGAGTGCCATGACCATGGTCATCATCAGCATTAGTTGCTTCAGGAATAAATGATTTTTCATGAACTACATTTAAATCGTCATGATCTAAATCTATTCCTGTATCTAAAATTGCTATATCTGCATCAACAGTATTCGAATTAATATTTTCTAAATTTATATCACCATCTACTCTATCTACACTTTGGGGTATTATCTGACTTTCCGTATGTGAATTTATAAAAGTTGATATTTTTCTATCCTGTCCCACGTATGCTACCAATGGATTATTTTCCAATTGTTCTAAAACTTTATTATTAAAAATCTTTATTGCAAATCCTTTTACTACATAATCATAGACATATAATAATTCGGTTTCTGTATTTTTCAATTCAGAATTATAAAATTCAAGTGGATCTATTGAATTACTTTCTTCTTTATTATCTTCTTGTAGATATACAATGAATTGATTGGGAATTACATTATTACTTTCTAAGCGATGATTATCGAGATTTTGATAATTATGAAAATAGTAAAAAGGAATTTCGATATCAAAATCGTTTTCTGCATATGTATTTTCTAATATAGGAATGACTAAAAAGATCCCAAAAGTAGTAATTATTACTAAAAAGCTCATTCTAAAATTATATTGAAGATTCATATTTCAATTAACATAAAAATTTTAATTTATATTTATTAATACTTTTAAAAATTTTTATATATATTAATATAAAGTAAAATATAAAAATAAATTTTTCTCTAATTTCTCTCTATTTTTAAAAGTTATAATGATGTTACTAAATAATATATTAAATTAGTATAGTTATATCTAAAAAATATTTAAAAAATCAATATAAATTGAGATTTCAAAATTACTATAAAATAATTATATTTCAATATCTATAATAAAGATAGTTTGCCACCATTATCAAATAATTAGAGATATATTTTATAAATATCATCTAATTTTGATAAAATACCATAATAATAAATGGAATTCAAAAAATTTTAGACAATGACAATCGTCAGGCTTTCTATAGTTGATATTATATAACCTAATATAATATAGTATCAATTCGTGGAAAAGTAAAAAAGAAGATTTTTGCTGAAGGAGCAAATCGTTATAAAGATGATGATTTGTCCAAATAATAAGCTAGGAAGTAAATATATAATATAAAACTCAAAATAAGATTAGAATAATACTTAAATAATAACTTTTAAAATAATTTATATAAATTCTTGTTATGATTTAAATAAGAAAGGATACTTAATTTTTTTATGGTGAATAGAGTTTTGAATGTCCAAGATTTTTTCTTTTTTCCTGGTAAAACAGCACAATTTGAAGGACATTTTCTTACATCATCATTTGATCCAATCCTTATAGAAATAACAAAAAAAATAAATGAATCTGTATCTGAAATTCCTAAATATCAATTATTGTTGAATGTCCAAAATTCAAAATCCTATGAAATTTCAGATTGCAGGATATATAGATTCGAAAATCAAAATTCTGACCATACAATGTGTTATTTTTTCAGTAATGATATTGAAGAGATCAATTAATAATTATTTATGTAGTAAACAAATTATCTTAGATTTTGAGATATCGATAAATATAAATTTTATAGGCACTCTAATACAATAATTTCTTATTCTTTAATTACATATTAAGTATTATATTATACTTATTTTAATTATTCATATTTTAAAATATCATTAAATGACTTGTATAATTAAAAATAAGAAAAAATACATAATATATAAATTTGTCAAGACTAACTAGTTATAAAATTAGAATAAGTTTCTAATTGTAAATAATCAATTTATATATTAATAATTGTTTTAAAAACTAAATATTATCAAAATGATATGAAGTAGACTTAATATTCTTAATAATAAATTTTATAAAAAAAACTAAATAATTAAATCGCTTTTTCTAACCATAGTTCATCTATTATCTGTAGACAGTATTAATAAATTTATTAATATATTTCAACTTAATATTTGATTATTGCATCATTTAATAACTTGTAAAGATATATTAATAATTATATTTTCAATATAATATTATTGCATTATTGGTTAGGATCTTTTTGTAGAGTAATTAATAATGGTAAATTATACTTTCCAATAAATATTGTAGCTATATCTGATATACTAAAACTAGAAAAAGATTTAGGAAATAAAATACCTAATAAATCTTGGATGTTGTATTTGCTAGAATTATTTAATATTCAAAATATTGCAGTTGAATTGAACCTCATATGCCAATTCGATAATCAAAACTACTTCGAGGCAATTTTTTTAGGTATAAATAGATATAGATTTAAGAATGTATTGCCTGAAATTGATCATTCTTATCAACGTATAATTTATTTAGACAAAGAAAATAGCCAAATAAATTTTATCTTGACAGATCAAACTACAAATAAATCAGAGATATTTAAGCTCAATATAAAAGATACAAATTTTGATTATAAAACCTCAAATCAGTTTACAGGAATAGAATGGTGGAATAAAATGGGTTCTTTTATTTATCCTATAAGATATCAAACAGAGATTTCTCAACTTATGTTTGGCTTAGTAGATAAAAACGATCCAGAGTCAATTACATTTTTTCCTCATAATGTATTAATTCCCAATAAAGACGGTTCTATTAATGATTATCCTATTACATTTCAAAATGTTAGATCAAAAAATAACTGTATATGTTATACTATTAGTTATGGTTTATGTAATAATGGACTAGGTTATTCTTAAATTTTAATTTTAATTTATTTAGATATCAAAGATCGTTATTCATTATGAAAAAATAAATTTGCTACATAAATTACTATCGTATCTATTGCTCAACAAACATCTGTCATCTTTTTTGATTGATCAATATTTGAAATATCTTCAAAAATACCTTTGATTTTATATGTCTAAAATAGATAATTATAATTGATTAAGGATACTATCTAAAAAGATAGTTAATATATTACTCAATTCAAATAGTGATTATTTAAAAATGTGATTGCATTAAAAAATGAATTGCTTAATTTGTTACTTATTAAAGTTAAATTATTTTTTCAAATATATACTGACTAACTAAAATTCGTTTACAAATTCTTACTGATAAGATAGGTTAATTATGCTTGAAAATCAGCATTTTTCATATATCTAGAATATGCGAAATTTGGTTAGTCAGTATATATAATAAAACTATTATTATAATAACTCATCATTTTGCTACAAATAGAGTTTAAACTCTAATTAGGATTTTATTAGTTATAATAAATTGGAGTTTAATTTTTATTCCATGGCTAAAATAAAAATAAATATACTTAAGTTATAGCATTATTATATTAAAGAATATTGAAACAAATAATTTTTAATAGAAACCTTCAAACATACTACTAAAAGTTATTTTTCAAATTGAATTGTAAGCATAAAATCAGATATTGATATATGAACAGGTTTATTAAAAATTTCATTAAAGATTTTTTCTAGTATTTTTTTGTGATACAAAGACCAATTATATCCTAAATCATGCTTTAAAACATATATATGATGATCATTTTCTTGAAGGTGATTAAATTCCACAAAAGATCTTCTCATTCTAATCTCAAACCATGTTAAAAATGTATCCGGATCTGTTTTCATTTTCATAAAATAAGCTATATCTTGAACTACATTTTTTCCAAAATTTGAAACCAAACCTAATATTTCTTCTTCATTCATCATATTAAATAGACTTGATATGACGGGTTTAGCCATAGGTATCATGCCGACTTTGGGTGCATACAAATCCCATTCTATATATCTTTTTAAAATTTTATTAATCAAAGTATTTAGGCTTATATCGTGAAGTTCTGATTCATTTTGTAATGATTTTATGACGTCTTCATCTATTCTTAATGTAAAGGTATTTGTCTTTCTTTTATCTTGAACATTACGTTCATCCATGTATTAATATTAAGATTTTATCAAATAAATTTTGTCTTAATTATTCACATGGCTAGATCAATACTTTCTATATACTCTACTTATTCATAAAATTCAATTGAGATGACTCTACTATTATATTTTATATCTACAGGATTTTTATAATTCTCTTTTGATATCAATTCAAAAATAGTTTTGTGGTAAAGTGACCAATTTTCACCCATTCCATGTTTCATTATAAATGTATGTTTATTTTTTTCTATTGTATACATAATTTCAATAGATGAATTTTGGAGTCTCATCTTGAACCAATTCAAAAACAAAATCCAATCTATTTTTTTGTTCATAAACAATAATATATCTTCCAATTCATTCTTTCCAACATTAGTAGCTAATTCAATAATTTCTTGTTTACTTCTTTTTTCAAAAAGCTTCTCAAGGAGTAACCTTGGAATAGGTATCATGCCTACTTTGGGTGCATACAAATCCCATTCTATATATCTTTTTAAGATTTTATTAATTAAATTACTAACACTTATTTGATCTTTTTCTCCTTCTTCTCTAATTTTCTCCAATATCTTGTTCTCTATTCGGAAAGTCATAGGTTTTGTTCTTTTAGAGTCAATGTCCATAATATGATTCGGATATACAGTATCCCTCTTCTATTTAAAAATTATTTCTTCTATTTCCTTAAACTTTTTTTCTCCAAGATTTCATAATCTTATATATTTTTTGATATGACTTTATCATATACTTTCCTGCATTTATCATCTTATATGATTTAATAAAAACTTTAAAAAACTTCATTGGGAATAAAAAAGGTATTAATAAAATCATAATAATATCAATCCAATTTATTCTTATAAATTTATTCCAATTTCCTGCAATTTTAAATTTAAAATAGAGATCAAAAACTAGAACAGCAAATAATATCCACGGAAGTAATTCAAAGTAAATTTTCATATGATAGGGAATCTTTATTATCTGTTCTTTAAAGCTAAAATATTCATAATCAAAAGCTAAAAAGCCAATTAAAATTAGAAATACTATCCCAATTACAATTAAATCGGCTATTTTTGAATAATAAAACAAAGAATTTGATGAATTATATGATGAATTCATGAGATGTTTTATAGATAGTTGCATTTTATTAAGTTATTTCGCTGCAATATGGAAAAATTAAAGTTAATTATTTTATTATATACATTCTATATCTTTTATCTATGTAATATAATAATAATATTAAACCTACATAAATTCTAATCACAACTAACAAACAAATAATAGCCTATCAAAGAACAATAAAGAAGAACAAAAGTATATTTTAATTCAATTATTGCTCCTCCAAAACTGTATGCAATTATTTCGAATAAGTAAGGTGTATAGGTAAAAATCCATAATCCACCGTATATACTATAGAACCAATCAATAAATTTTTATTTAATATTAATACTGATATTATTTTATCAATTAATAAAAATAGTAGTTTATAGGTTACATAATTATTGGCAAATGTGGCAAATATTAAAAATGAAGTTACAAATACAATATTTATGGAAATTGGTTGGTTTTAATAATTTCATATTTTTAGCTGC
>JAATVJ010000379.1 GCA_014523515.1 Nitrososphaerales archaeon TH1177
GAACATTAAAAATAGTTAGACGAATTCCATTTATGAAATTCAGAGATGGTATTTGTCTCCTTGTTTATATGAAAACTAGAACATAAAGATGATGATTATAAAAATGAATCAAAAGAAAATAATAACTTCAAAAAAAGCTCAGCTAATGGCTGTAGCAGTAATAGCTGCATCAATAGTAGTGGCATCTATGATAAGTGGTATCAACAATAGTCAAAACATACAGAAAGTAATGGCAGAAGAATTCTATCCATCAGGAACAACCACCTCAACAGAAACAACAAGTGAGTATAAAACTTTATCAGCAGATAGCATTAATAGTAAGGGAGCAATAATAAAAGCAGTTAATCCAGATCAAACAACTAATAAGGAATTCTGGATAAATACTGTTCATTTTGATGGATTGACAAACATAAATGCTGCAGTAAAATGTGATACTTGTCCTCAGAATCCTCCAATACATCCAGCAGAACAACCTCCAGTAAATTCTACTATACCAACTGGAGGAGGGTTTAAGATAACAGAACCTAATAAAGTTGGAGCTTGGGACTTTAGATCATTTACCTTCTCTCCATCTCAATTAGTCGTTAATCAAGGCGATAAAGTTACTCTCCATTTTGTAGGAGTACAAGGAGCACATCATGTAGTTACTGTAGATGGAATAGGAACATTTGAACTTAAGAGAGGACAAATTAATACTGTTTCATTTGTAGCAAATAATCCTGGAATAATAAATTATGTCTGCCATGTACATTTACCTAATATGAGTGGTCAAATATTGGTATTACCTAAAGTAAACTTATAAAGATGAGAGGAAAGGAAAAGTAACAATAACTGATAGTTGTTATATATAGAAGATATACATAACAACATCTTTCTTAATTTTCTACAAAAAAAAGCCAATTATTTATTTACAAACATATTTTCTTTATGTCTATTGACTAGTAATATTGCTTGGCCTGGGAAGATTTATCAATATAAATAGTTTAAATAGAAATATAAATAACAGTGAGACATTTCTTATTTTTACAAAGTTGAAATAGTTTATTTACTATATTATTATAAGATACTTTATTTTTTCTTCTTATTTTGAATATAATTAATAATTTAATTGGATCATAGAATTATCTACTTTAGTTCCCAAATCTTTCAGAATTTTTCCGAAATGTTCTAAAATCTCTTTTGTACCATCAGCCATAAGTGTTGAGTTATCTTTTGAAATTGAAATAAATTCATCTCCTGCATTCATAATAGTCAAGCTAGAATTTCTCAATTCTTTATTGGCCTTTTCTAATTCGGATAATGCTTCAGACTCTTTTCCATTTATGAGATATTGAGATGCCAGTGATAAATAAGAATCTACAGTATTGAAATCTAGTCGTGTTTTAATTTCATTTATTAATTGTTCAAAATTTATTTGAATCTTGTTTTGAATGGTCTCTTTTGCTGTTTCAAAATCTCTCAGGAGTTGTTTAGGATCAGTTGAAGTATTAGGTTGGGCATCGACTAAATTAAGATTCATATAAGAAAAGGAGACAATAGAAAGAACTAGCGAGACAAATATAATAAAAAGAATTCTGTTTCTTTCCATATATTGAGTTTATTATACTAGTATATAATTATAATATATTAATCAAAATCCAAAATAGAATATCAATATTGTAAAATACATTTTTTAGCAATACTTTAGAAATTAATGTTCTCAATATCATTTTCAAAAATCAAATTCATTCTATGAATTGGAAATGAGTGTTCATTATTGTATAATTCTACTTAATAATATTCTTTAAATAATATTTTCAAAATACTAAATTATGAAAAAGAAAGAAGAATATAAATTAATAAAGATATTATCATCAATAATATTTATTTTATTATTAAATTCGATAAATTCTTTCTCTTTCAAAGTATTAGCTTCAAATGAAGATACTTTAACTACTATTTCCTATGACAATGAGACAATAAATGGAAATAAAACTATGATGTTGCCAGGAAGCAACATGACATTTGGTTCATCACTAGATAATGCTAAAATGCATTTAATGGAAGCAATCATGGATATTAAGGATAATAATATTGATGGAGCACTAATGCAATTGAACATAACTAGTAATGACATAAAGATACATGAACAGGAGATGGGAGATATGATGTTTATGATTAATAAGATGAAAGAAATAGATAAGACGAAATAGGCATAATAGAATATTTCTTAAAAGTAATTATTAATGATAAATAGAACCTAGACTATTTTAGGAGTGTTAATAATAATAGTCCTTTCTAATTAATTAAAAGTTCTAAATAGCGGAAAAAAAGAAAACTTAAATCATTTATTTTATAATAAATAATGTGTCACAGAGACATAATTCTGTTTTATTTTCTTTCTCCGCTGGACTTGTTGCAGGGTTTGTATCTATAGCTATATCAATTCTTATTAAATTATTTGCTGGTGGATTATTTCTGCCTGAACTTGCATCACAAACATTATTTTCATTAACTCCAGGAGAGTTTGAATCTCAAGCAATAGAAACTTTGGGTCCTCTTGCTAAATATTCTACTTTCATAGGATCAATAATAGTTACTTCCATAATCTTTGGTCTTTTAGGAATTCTTTTATCTAAATTATACAATAAATTTAATTTTAATCAATATATACTTAAATTTATATCTTCTTTCATAATAACTTATGGAATTTTAATCTTAATTTCTATTATATTAGTAACAATAATTCAATTTAGGAGTGGAACTCAAACAATTTCAGTTCAACTAATCTTTCTTTCTCTTATTCCATCCCAAATAGCATATGGATTGATTTTTTCATTGTTTTTAAGAAAATCAAAAGATAAATTAAAACAGCAGCCTTATCCACCACCACAACAACAAATAATAACAGAAAATACTAAAGAGGAACGTTATAATAGAAGAGACTTTATTCGTATGATTCTTGCTTCTATTGTCTCTATTCCAATAATATATTTTGGGTTAAACCGATTATTTTTACCATCACAAGATATTGAACAACAAGAACAAATTCAATCCAATATTTCAAGTTTATTACAGTCACAAACATCACAACAACAAAGATCAATACCATCTGAATTTAAAGATCCGGCACTTGCACAATTGCTTGCTTCAGAAATAACACCTACTTATCTATTCTATAGAATTGATATAAATCCTATTGTTCCTGAAGTAGATGTGAATTCTTGGAATTTGCAAGTTAAAGGAATGGTAGATAATCCATTAAAGTTGACATATGATGAAATAAAATCTATGCCTGCAGTTGAAGAATTTGTAACCTTAGAATGTGTAAGTAATAAAATAGGTGGAGATCTTACGGGTACAGCATTATGGAAAGGAGTAAGGCTTAAAGATATTCTTGAAAAAGCAAAAATTGTTCCTGGTGTCAAATATATAGTATTTCGATGTTCTGACGGTTACGATGTAGGTATTCCATTAGATAAAGGACTGATGGATGAAACAATATTAGCATATGAAATGAATTTAGCTCCCCTAACATCTAAGCATGGATTTCCTGTTAGAGTTATAGTACCAGGTTTATATGGAATGATGAATCCAAAGTGGATCACAGAAATAGAATTAGTTGATAAAGTATATGAAGGATATTGGCAGAGAAATGGATGGACAAATATTGCTGATTATAATACAGGATCATCCATAGTTATACCTGGACAAGCTCCGATAAGACAGAGATTCAGAGGGTTAGATGAAATTCCTTCTTTCTCATCAAATGAAAGAGTGCCAATTGCAGGAATAGCATTTGGAGGCGATAGAGGTATTTCAAAAGTAGAAGTTAGTACTGATGGTGGTAAAACATGGAAAACTGCTAAAATCAAAGAACCTCTCTCACAATATACGTGGGTATTGTGGACAGCAGGATTTATTCCAAAAGAAGGAATAGATAATTATAAAATTGTAGTAAGGGCTACCGATAAAAAAGGAAAAATTCAGACTTCAGAGGTAAGAAAACCATTTCCAGATGGAGCAACTGGATACCATACAATTAGCATGTAATGTATTAAGATCTAATCAAACAGAATAAACAAATGAAATTTAACAAAATTGTTGAAATTTGTATCCATTCATCTAACTTTGGAGAAATGAAAAATTTTTACATTCATTCTTTGGGTTTGGACTTGGTATCAGAAGAAAAAGGAAGACATGTATTTTTAAAGACAGGAAAAAGTATGCTTTTAATTTTTAATCCAGAAAACACATTAAACAATTCAAATAGTATATTTCCTATACATGGAGCGATCACTCCACCATCTATTCTTCACTTTGCTTTTGAAATTAAAAAAGAGGACTATGAGAATTGGAAGAATCTCTTACAAATGAAGAAAATTAGTATCGACAAAGAATTAGAAATGAGAAACAGTAAATCAATCTATTTTCATGATCCATCAGGTAATATAGTTGAATTAATCACAGATAATTTTTGGCCAATAGAAGGTTGAAATTAGGAAGAGTCTTTATTGCTTACTTTAAGACAAAAAATAATCTCAAATATAACACCTTTTTCAATTAATTTGTTGTGATTAGGTAAATGTGTAATCGTATTATGCCCAATAAAATATTCTAAATATTCTTATCATACAGGTATATACAGTCACATTTAGAATTGATGTTAATGTTGATCTTTTATTCGTTTATCTTACCTAATGTATGACATAAGAAATTACATGGAATATCTTTGAAAAAAATATCTTCAGCTTTCATACCATGAGCATTTATTACATGTTCCGCACCTATCTTTAAAATTTCCTCTCTTGTCTCACCTTTAATTATATAATCACAATCTAATCCTGTTTCACGACATGAAAATATCACATCTGTCATTGATATATTTACAGTTTAGAAGGTAATAAGTTAATCTGATTTATACAACCAAAGATTTTAAAGCATCTATTGAAATTTAAACGATCTAATTCTATTTAACTGGTCCCACTTTATAGAAGGGTTCAAATCCCACAGAATCCTTTCAATCTTTTACAAATATTATAATACTATTGTGTTAGATTTCAAAATTCTTATTTATCTTGATGAATTTGTAAATAAATGAAGTAAAGACTTTCCTAGTTTATATCATGTTATTGCTTCATGAATTCTATAAAAAGTAGGATCGGAACCCAGAGTTCAATGGGCCAGTGGGATATGATCTTTGACATCGATTGCATATTATGCTTCAATAGCCTTAACTTCTGCTTTTATTTCTGGTCTAGAATAAAAGAATTCAGAAATCTTCTCAGCAATTACGTCACAATCTTCTTCTAAAGCAAAGTGACCGGTATCAAGAATGTATGTCTCTACATCTTTTAGGTCTCTTTTGTATGGATGTGCTCCTGATTCTGGGAAGATGTAGTCGTTTTTACCCCATACAATTAAGGTAGGAGGCTGATACTTTCTAAAATTCTTTTGCCATTGTGAATATAGTAGTGGATTAGTTTTATAATCATAAAGCATTGCTAGTTGAATTGCAACATTTCCAGGACGGTTCAAACTAGTCTGATCGATTATCCAATTGTCAGGACTGATTGATTGAGGATTTCTTGTACCGTTAATA
>JAATVJ010000047.1 GCA_014523515.1 Nitrososphaerales archaeon TH1177
TAACACCATATGAGTTTATTTCAAAATGGAAAATGCAACAAGAGGAGGAGGAAAAGAAGAAGGTGATAAATATTGGTAATGAAAAATAGTATCCATAAAATAAGGGGAAAAGTGTTCCCAAAAATATGGGTCCACTCCACTGGCTCACTGTAATACATCTTCCAAAGAGGGCTCCATACCTGAATCCAAATGAAAGAAAAGTAAATCAAAAGATAAAATCAGATGTATGTGCAAACAGATTCTATACTAGTATAGAAGAACAAAAAGATGCGATATCTGAATATCTTGATAAGAGATTTGGAAGATGGTGTAATGACATTTGTGATGACACTTGACTTATATTCATCTTTTGTCTTTTAATTCCTAATAGAAAATCATTAATCATTTATTGGACATAGATAACTTTTAAAAGTTGATAGAACATCTGGATTAATATCAATATTGATGCAAAAATATGATCCTATCATTATGTTATAGTAAAAGCAATAATATTCAAGCTATACTTCATTGATATTTTTTGTTTTTTATATGTAATATTTTTTTATTGTTTTATTTAATATTTCTAAAATTGTAGAAATAGATATCTTTTATTAAAATTTTTTCTCATTTCAGAAAAAGAAATTATAAAAGAATTTTTTGTAACTAATATAATACATTATTATCTTAGTAGAAGATGCCGTTACTAGTTAGCATCATTTTTTTTGGTATTTTCTTTTTCTTCGTATTTTAAATTAAATTTGAGTCTACTATACTTATCTTGTGGTAACTTTTTAGTTTGACAGTATTTTGAATTATCATTCAATTCTTCTAAACATGCTTTAACTTTGTTCCCTGGTTCACCTGAAATTTCATCTTTTATCTTCCCTGGGTTATCATTAATTTACTGTCCATTCTTCTATATCATCATCTGTTTTGAGAAATAGATCTGCTTTTGTATTAACATCATCTTTATTCTTGTTAGCTATATGTAATTTATAATCTTCTGCATAAGATTGTTGATATATATTAAAGAAAATGAAACAAATAAGTGACTATCATTGATAAATATATAATAAAGGTGGAGTTAAGTCTTAGATAGTTGTTATTCTTGATTAGATTATTTATATTTTTTATTTATTTATTTTACTTTATAAAAATTTTAGAAAATGTGAATATAAAAAAATAGAATTAAATACAGAATTGTATTCTATATTTGGCTATATTTTTATTTTTTTTGTTTATATATAAATAGATAAATTACCATTCTGGCCTATTTTAGGTCATAAATAAAGGTATATTTACCTTTTTTGTTTTGAATAATTCCTAAAATCTTAAGTAAATTTTAATCTCTATTTATAGTATTTATAAAAATAATTTTCTTCTATTATTATCTACCACTACCAGGCAATCCTAATCCTTTCAATGGTGAACGGTAGCTACTCTCTTTTTCTATTCCTTCAGTAGTTGTAACTTTTACGATACTTGTATTAGTGTCCGGTTTAGGATAAAAGAAAAATGATTGTCCTGGTTCCAATAAATCCATGTTTTGAATATCGCCTTTTCCCAAGTTCACCTTTAGTCCTGTAAGGGGGTTTGTTCCTGTATTGGTTACTTTGACCCTGTAAAAAGTACCAGCAATATCTGTTTTATCTTTAATAGCATCAATTTCTAATGAGTAAGGCTTTTTATCTAGTTCTTTTAAAATAAAAAATAAAACTGCTAGTATAACTATTGAGAAACCAATAAATAAATAGTAAATTGTTTTCAATTACTTCGTATATATTCAAAGTATTAATAAAAAGTATTTGATGTTTTTAATTAGTTGTAATTAACTATTTGTATCATCATATGAGAATAGAGAAGAAAATTAGCAAAATAACTAACTAAAATTAATATTGCTATTATCTAAAGCTATTTATTTAATTATTTTTACATTTGATATGTAGATTTTTTAGGAATATTAATTAGATTGGTTCGTGTATATAGATTATGAAAATTTTATCTAATAGGTCTGATAGAGAAAACTTTATTTTTCTTATTGGGATGATAGTAATTATTATTGGTATACTAGCTTTACTACTCGTTTATGTTTTCTTTCCAATCTTACCCTCCGACATCAATATAGGACAAACACCCCTCCTTGAAATCTGGATATGGAAAATATATTTAATTATATATTAATTCGATAAAATTATCAATTCTAAAACTTACTCCAATCTGACAAAACTATTTGAATTTTTTTCTATTGAGTTGAAAGATTCTTTCTAATACTTCGTTAGCTTCATCTTCTACAAAAACTTTAAAAAAAGAAGTGTCAAATTATAATTTTGGTTCTGTTGAACCTGTGGAGATTGTAAGTAGGTGTTGAAAGATGGGTATTTTAGTAGATTTGCCATTTAACATCCACTAAGATGAATTGCTCAAGATTTGATTTGATTTGATTTAGGTGTACTATAACAAGAGATGTTAGAATAAAAAAGATTGTTTATTTTGGGTGTAAGAAGAATGGCGATATAATTTACTATTAATTAATTAAATTATTATAACAAATATTTAATAGTAATTGTACAAAATTATACTATTGCTTTAGATAATAAAAAAAGAATATTGGTAGTTGATGATGAATTAGATATTTGTCTAATGCTAAAGCTAGTTTTAGAATATAACGGATTCATAGTAGATTATTATAATAAGCCTGTTTTAGCGCTCGATGAATTCAAATCTAATTTCTATGATTTAATAATACTAGATATACAAATGCAAGATATCAATGGGTTTCAGCTATACAGAGAAATAAGAAAAAAGGATATCAAGTCAAAAATATGTTTTCTGACAGCAAGTGAAAACCTATTTGATATTGCATACAAGTTTTCTCCAGTATACACTTTTATTAGAAAACCTATAGAAAATAATGATTTAATTAGAATAATTAATGATTTATTAAACAACTAATAAAAGCAAATTAATTATAATTCTTTGGTAATATGATATTGAGCAGGAAATTTTTTTATTTATAAAATGATTTTATCTATCGACAACATAGCAGTAATGACAATTGGAGGATAATAATAACATCAATAAACCATCATTACTCACTAATACAGAATTAGAATGGCTATTAGGAAATAAACAATTACCAGGAAGTTACCATAGAAAAACAAAAAGTCAAATTAGAAAAAAAATTAATAATTTTGAGAATATTGAATTGACTTTACTTTTAGAAAAAGGGCTATAATATCTTCTTCAATAGTTACCAAATTCGGTAACGGTGTTATTAAATGCAGTAACACAGAAAATCATAATTCTTCATGGTTGAACAATGAATTTCGTCATTTTAATAACAAAATTCAGAGCCTTGGGCGGGATTAGAATGCTCGCTGCGAACCCGATTCTTTAATCGGTTCATGAGTTATTATAAGACAATACTAAAGAAATGAACTTTTTTAAAGTTTAAATATTTAATATAATTTTTATTCTAATTTAGAAAACGAGATAACCGTTACAAAAAAAATCTCATTGTTAGTCAATTAAAAGTTTTTATTGGATTAATCTACATAGAAATTAACCGTACCTTCACCACGGTAGGTATTAAATCTCTTACATATGGTATCATCATATCTTTCATTAGTAATGCATACTCTCTCTTTATCATCTACATCGGTCAAGTAGAATTTTACTTTTGCATTGCCATCATCTTCAAATTCTTCAATATCTATGTATTGAGTTTCTCCACCAGCTCTTACAGTAAAATCTGGCGTGTGTCTGTCTTCATCACAGATTGATCTTACAGTTAATTCAAAATCTTCATGGTCATAGTCGTTATCTCTATAATAATGTCTATCATCATAACTATAACTGTCATGGTCATAATCATCATATCTATAACGGTCATCATGGTCACGGTAGTCATCATCTTGATTCTCTAACTCTTCTAATTGTTGTAATAGCTGTTCTTTCTTGTTTTGCTTCTTCTAATTCTCTTTCTATCTATTGTAATTACATTCATGGTATTGCATACCTTCATCATAATCTTGTCCGAGATTATACAATTGCATTAGAAAGATTATCAAGAGTATGAAAATAAATAATGTAGTATTGCCTTTCCTAAACCCATTTTTTCCCCTATCTATAAAAAAGGTGATTAGTTATTAGTCATCTTCTTCTTCTGCCTCTTCCATTGCCTCTTCTTCATCTTCTGTAGATTCATTTGAATCTGCTATCTCTTTAACATCATATCCTTGTCCATAGGCATATTTTTCGTATGCATTTTGTGTTTGGGAAAAGAAAGGACTTACTAATAGGAATGAAACTACAGCTATTCCTACAACAATTGCTAAGTAGTTCAATCTTCACTAAATAATAGTTGATTATGTTATTTAACTTTTTTTAGTTCTTTCTTTATATAAAATGTTATAGTAAACAACAATCGGTATTAAATTATTTGCAGAATTACCTAACATGAATACTGACATACTTTATAGACAGATAGAAGGTGTAAATTTTTTACAATAAGAACAAAATCCTTCAAGAAATACTATGTATTCATTTTCTCTATAAAAATATTTCAAAAATTCAAATTGCTAATAAACACGACATTTATTTTCCTGTAATCGTTGAATAAGATTCTTTAAATTAAAAAATTTATATTTTTTCTCATCTGATTTTTAATAAATTTAGAATTTATATAGCGAAAATCGTCATTTTTGTTACAAAATTCAGAGCCTTGGGCGAGAATTCCAGTGTGATTCCACACTTTTGGACTCGCGACCTTTTCCTTACCAAGGAAACGCTCTACCAGGCTGAGCTACCAAGGCACAAGGGAATGATATAAAATTAGATTCTCGTAAATCTGAAGCGAGTTGGGATAATATAAATGAAGATTTGATCAAGTTTTAGAATAAAAAAGAATTTTAATTTAAAATTAATAACAAACAACTCATACAATTATTTTATTTTTCTATAGTAAATATAGATATATTGATTATTTTCTTAAAATATTAATTATTTTATAATATATCTATTTTGTAGAATTCAATATATGGTGATGAGATATATTTATAGTGATTTCCCAAATCAATATTTGGTTATTATTTCACATTTGAATTCGAGAAAACTTTTTCAACATATAAATAGTTCATTTTTCTCTAAGAAATTTCTCTATGAAATGCAGATAAGAATATTTATATCATTCATTAAAAAAAATAGTGTAAAACATTGTTATTTAACAAAGTTAGATTTCTTTTGAATATAATATAAGTAATCTAAATAATCTCGTTATTGAGATAATATAAAAGATAATTTCTATTATATTTACATTATTTTTTGAATTTCTAGTTTCTAGAAAACATATAAATAAAATAATAGGATCCTATGATTCTTCAATGGAAGAGAGCGGAGGACAGCCAAAATCACATAAAATAAATCCAAAGAGTCCTTCATATTGTGACCAATGTCATAAGGAATCTATAATTTTTGATAATTCTGCAAATGAATTTGTTTGTTCTTCTTGTGGATTTGTAATTAATAATGAGTTATTATCTAATGAGAATATTCAA
>JAATVJ010000380.1 GCA_014523515.1 Nitrososphaerales archaeon TH1177
ATATTCCAGGAGCTGTCCTCTTTGATTGGAAGAGAGATATAATTGATTCAACTAAGAGAGATGTGATTTCAAAACAGGTTCTGGAGGATTCATTACAACGGATAGGCGTAAACAATGATACTACACTAATAGTTTATGGCGACTTTAAGAATTGGTTTGCAACCTTTGCTTTCTGGATTTTCAAATATTATGGATTTAAAGATGTTAGGTTAATGAATGGTTCAAGGAAGAAATGGTTTGAGGAAGATCGACCACTTAGCTTAGATATTCCTTCTTATACAAGGGGCAACTTCAAAGCCTCCGATCCAGATAAAAGTATAAGAGCTTTTATGAATTATGTAAAAGAGGAAATAGGCTCTCAAGATAAGATACTGGTTGATGTTAGAACTAATGATGAATATAATGGAAAAACACTTGCTCCAACAGAATATTCTACCGAATATGGTCAGATGGGAGGACACATTCCAGGTGCAGTAAATGTACCTTGGAATACGATGGTCTATGAAGATGGCACCCTCAAGTCGGCAGTAGAGTTGAAGAAACTTTATGAATCACTAAATGTTACACCCGATAAAGAAGTAATAACATATTGCGGGATTGGTGAGAGAGCAGCTTATACTTGGTTTGTTTTGAAATATCTTCTTGGTTATCCTAACGTAAAGAGCTACGATGGCTCATGGCTAGAATGGGGTAATACTATAGGCAATCCTATTGAAAAATAAAAAAATTTCTTTGATATTTCTCTTTTATATAAGGGATATATTTTAAAAATTAAAGGTTTTCCTATTACCAAATGATAATTACCAAAAATATTCCGTTTCAAGTTTTGAATCAAAAAAGATATTTTATAATTTTAAAAATAAAATAAAAAAATGTATTTGAATTTTACTTTTTGTCATGCTTCATTCCGTCTTTCTAGTTGTGGTACATTTAGAAAAGACAAATATGGTTCACTTTTCTTTAATATTTGCAAAATTGTATAAACCCGCGAATGTAGTTGCAGGGTTCGAGTCCAATCCCTGGCGATAACTTGAGTTCTAAGGATTATATGGGCATATTTTAATGTAAGAAATATAAGATGTACTAGAATAATTTCAAGAAATATAACTTAATATTGTAAAGTTTATATAATGATATTGATAAAGAATATTTGCAATCGCTATTTGAATGAGTATATGATCGTTATTACACGGTTGACTGTTTGAATAATGAATGCCAAACACAAGATGTTCAGCACTAATTTAATTTGTTATTACACATAATTGATTAGCTGAACTTGTCATCATTGCATTTGGTAGATAATATAATATCGACCTTATGCGTGTATACCTTGTGTTGAATCTGTTATTTTTGGTAATATTAACAAAATTAATTTGTAAGATTAGTTAACAGATTTAAAATATTATACATAATAATTAATAAAGATTCAAAATTCACTGGATTCAATAATGGTCAAAATCTTATAATTTCATTATTGTATTTAGCTATTATTTCGTTGTATAAACTTTGTATAGCAACAAATTGTTTTCCAGATCAGTATATTTCCATTTATTAGTTGCTTCTTTTATCTTCATTTCCTGAAATTCTGATTGTAATATAGGATGTAGCAATTTATATACATTATTTCCAACAGATACTTTGTTTGGTCCTGTAAGAGAAGTTATTTTTGCTGCTACATTCATAGGATATCCTATCAGATCAATAGGCGCACTTTTATCAAATTCATATTGTATAACTAAATTCTCTCCTTGATCTATCCCTATTTTAACAGCTAATTTTGGATAGTTATCTTTTTTATCTTTTTCTAAAATTGGATTAATACTGTTTTCTATTAAGTTAATCATTGAACTGGCACAGTTAAATGCAGTAGCACAGGCTAGATATTGATTGAAACTACTTGGAAAGAATGCTATAACAGCATCTCCTACATATTTTAATACAAATCCGTTATAACTTTTAACAACAGAAGATAATTCATGTGAAAAGACTTTGATTATCTTTGCCATTCTTTCTACTGGTAAAGCCATAGTCATCTTTGTTGAACCTACTAAATCAGCATACATTACAACAAGAGAAACTCTAGATTCAACATGATCGAGAAGAAAGTCTTGTCCTCTCTTTATTGATATATTGTATTGATAATGATCATATAAAATCTCTGATTTTAATTCTGGAATGTTATATTTCATTTTATTGTTATTTAATATTAAGTAAAAATTTGATCGTTGTTCATATTTTATTATTATCTCATTTCTATTGCTATTTTTTTGTCTAATTCCTTTCTTTTTATTTGATTTCTGGCTATTAAAGCAGTAACCATGGCAGCTCCACCTAGCGCCACACTTGCAATAGCAAATAGTTGACCACCATCAATAATACCTAAACCAGTTACTCCAAATGTTCCACCGACTAATCCATAAGTTATGTTTTTTATGAAATTCATAAAATATCATAACTGTTTGTTATATATAAACTAGTGTGTAATTTTATTGATAGTGCTAACTCTCTCAATAGGATGCATTAAATCTTCATATTTCATGTTACAAATTTATAATATAATACCCATGACTATATGATAAATCCAGTTGCTATATCAGGTCTTTCTATAGCATCATATTGTATGATAGTCAAAGTAGATATATATTTTAAATACAGTTAGGCAGTAGGATAATAGAACTATGAATTTATTATTACTATAAATGTAAATCTAATTTTAATTATGAAAGAAGAAAGCCAAGTAAGACAAACATATAAGAAAAGTCTTTTTATTTTTAGAAGAGATCTACGGATAAATGATAATACAGCTTTAATCAATGCTATAAATTCTTCACATTAAACTTATTGCATTTTCATTTTAGATAGTAACATATTACAATCAAAATTAATGTATTCATCTTTTTCTTTACCAATAGATCCCAATTTGCTTTTGAAAAGAAGACAATATAGAAAATACTTACTAAATTTTCTAAAAGAAGCATTATTTGATCTTCAAGAACAATTTCATCAATTTTCTATAGGGAAAGATGAATTTGACAAGAGCAAAAACAATGATGGCACACTAACTAAACTAATTTTATTAGTGGGGGATCCAGCATCTACCATAAAGAAGATAATAAAGGCAGATAAGGAAATTGAAGCAGTTTTTGTTAATAGAGATTATACTCCATATAGCATAAAAAGAGATCATTTTATCAGAAAAATTTGCAAAAATCATAATATTGATTTTATTGCTTGTCCAGATATTCTTATTAATGAACCAGAAGAATTACTAAATTCAAATAATCAACCATTTAAAGTATTTTCTCAATATTATAACAATGCAATTGAAATACCATTAAGAAAAGAGAGCTCTTTTGACATAACAAAATATAAAAATAATATTATCAATTTAGATAATAACAAAAAAATAAAGAATTGGGATAGCATTGAAAGGATTGATAATCTCGAAAGATTTTTTGCTCAAATTATATCCAAACAAACTCCTATTAACAATAGTTCTGATTTACCAGCAATACGATTAAGCGGTAAAAAAAATATCAAGAATTAATATCAGAATTAAAAAATAAATTTAAAAACAATAATAATTATCCAAAAAATAAAAATAACTTATTAGATAATACAACAAGCCATCTTTCACCTTACCTTAAGTTTGGAATATGTTCCATTAGAGAAGTATATTTTGGAATACAGAAGGAATTAGGTTTTAATCATCCTTTGATAAGACAATTGTATTGGAGAAATTTTTATGTATACATAGGATTTCATTTTGCTTTTGTATTTAATAGTCCTTTTCAAGAAAGATATAGAAGAAATGTTATTGAATGGAAAAATGAACCAAAAGAATTTGAACAATGGTGTAAGGGAAAAACAGGTTTTCCAATTGTAGATGCAGGGATGAGAGAACTTAATGAAACAGGTTACATGCCTAATAGATTAAGGCTAATTACTGCTTCTTTTTTGGTAAAAGATTTACATATTGATTGGAGATATGGAGAAAGATATTTTGGATTAAAACTTGTTGATTATGATCCCTCTATTAACAATGGTAATTGGCAATGGGTAGCTTCAACTGGATGTGATGCTCAACCTTTTTTCAGAATCTTTAATCCATGATTACAACAAAAAAAGTTTGATCCGGATTGTATTTATATAAAAAAATGGATTTCAGAACTTAAAGAGGTTCCTATTAATACAATACATGAATGGTATAAGGCTAATTCAGTAATTGACAAATCAACTAATTCCTCTATAAGAGACTATCCTAAGCCAATAGTGGAACACCAAAAAGAAATTACAATTACAAGAAAATTATATAATATTTAATATATTACTAATAACAAATTATAATTACTAGATCGATATTTTCACAAATAATTAATATGCGTTTAGATAATTATACTACTATATAATTAATTTTATTAGTAATAACATTTTAAGAATAATTTTTGGAACAATTAATATTTTCAATTCATTATTTTTAACTTTTATAGATAAGATACAGATACAAACAAAAGTATTTTGTTAATAACAATATTATAAACCCGCGAATATAGTTGCAGGGTTCGAGTCCCAACCACAATAAACTCTAAATTTAATAGTAGATTTAAAATTAATTGTAATCTAATATCAGTTTATAAAAAAATAATATAATATAATGAATCGTCATTCCAGCCATTTAGGCATTTTAAATCAAAATTATTAAATCAAAAAAACTATTTTTCGGTAATTGTGTAATACATCAACAAGATTTGTATAAGCATAATATTATAATAAGATTCTACGGAATGGATTAAAAAAAACATATAATTATTGTAGGCTAAAATTAGCATCCACCATGTCCTTTAAGACTATTAGATATGTTATAGAAAAATAGTTGTCTTTCTTCTTCTTATTTTTAGTGCAGTCTTTGTTGTTGTCTTGTTTTTATTTTCTCTCTTAATACTTTTTTACTGCTTCTTGACATTAACCATACTTTAATTTAGTTATTATTTTTGCTTTGCCATAAACCAAATGTATTTTGTTGCTGATCTTGTATTGTAGCATAAAAGCCTTCAGGTATTTCCTTTTTGTTGACTACCACCTTTGCACCTTGCTTTTGAGATTTAGCTATAAAGTCATCTATTGACTCTACCATAATATAAAATGTAGGAGTTTGGTTATTTTCTCTTTTTGAAGTTATTGCTCCCTTTACTCCAGCATTTTTTATTAACCAATAATTTTCTCCCTCTTCTCCTTCTCTGTCTTTTTCACTTTTCTCATATTCCCAACCAAACATATTCGAATAAAATTTTTTTGTCTCGTCAATGTTGTCTGTAGGTATTTCAATGTATCCTATTTTATTATAATTAGAATTACTCAAGATTTTACTATTCCCTCTTTTTTATTAAACTATACAGATCTCAACTTTTTATGCATTAGAAACTGAATTTGATTCTAATTTTTGTTTTACTGTTTGAGCAGCTTGTTGCAAACCATGTTGTATTTTATTTTTTGCTTGATCTCCAGAAAGAAAATTAGCAATTTTTCCTGTTGTAGGAAATTCGTAGTCTATCTCATGTCTTAC
>JAATVJ010000003.1 GCA_014523515.1 Nitrososphaerales archaeon TH1177
TACTAAAATATTATAATAGTAACTAATATTATATAGTTAGCACTAGATACTATAACTATGGATGTGTTATAAATAGAAAGTAAATAAATTATAATATCATATGGTATATATTAGAATAAAAAAAGTAAAAAATATTGATTATGCATATATAGTTGAAAGTAAATGGAATAAAGAAAAAAGAACATCTCAACAACTTACTAAGCAATATTTAGGTCCACTAGCTCAAATAAATATCAATAAAATTCCAGAAGAATATCGAAATGAATCAACAATTATAAAATTTTTAGATTCCCACAATCTCAATTTTGAAAAATTTATGGAATTAAATGAATCATTACAAGATACACTATTTGAAAAGCTAAAAAATTATGAACTAGATGAATTGTTCAATATATACAATGATTATACCAAATCCGTTTATTCATTATTAGATTTCTATGAGAAATTATTAATACCTGTATTACACAAGATAGGCGATCAATGGGCAAAAGGAGAAATAGATGTTGCAACAGAGCATGTATGCAGTAATGCAACAATTACTTTAATTGATTTAATTAATCAAAAAAACATTAATAAAAAAATTTCTAAAAGTTCATTATCAACAACTGATAGACCAATAATATTATGTACTCCAGAAGGAGAACTTCATAGCATAGGTTGTAAAATAATTGAATCTTTATTGCTTGAAAAAGGATATGAGGTTTATAATATTACTTCATCTCTTCCAACCAATTCTATTGAATCTTACTTGGATAATATCAATCCTAGTATAGTCGTCATATCTGTCACTTTAAAAGAAAATATCAACTCAACCATTAGATTCATACAGGAAATACGTCAATCTTTTAATATACCAATTATTATTGGTGGTAATGCAATACAATTTGCATTAAAATCTCAAATAGAATTATTAGAACAATACGATAAAGTTTATCTTGATCTTGAAAAACTTGATGATATGCTTACTTATATTAAGACATTAATGAATATATAAGATCATTTTCCTAACATTCTAATTTTATGAAATAGATTATGCGAAGCTGCTATACTTAATCCAGCTACAATAGATCCAATGAAATTTCGAATAATTATTACAATATTATGATATGATAAATTAATCATATTATCAGATAGGAGATACATGTTATTGAATATCCAAAAAGTAAAGGTTATCCATCCAATAATACCAGCTAACATTGGTCCCAATCTTGCACCATTCTTGACAAAAAATATTGCAAATAAAATTCCAAAATACCATAGAATTGCTAGTGTTATCCAAAGAGGACTAAATATGTCAATTTTATCATTATCCAAAAAATAATAGGTTGTACCAATTATTGCTAAGGAAATCAATGAAAAAATTAATATTTTTATATTAATAATTTCTGAAGTTTTTTGTGTTTTTATTATTTTGCTTTTTCTTTTTTCTTCTTTCATAGCATTTTTGATCGATTCTTCAAAATTCTTTAATTTAATTGGAATGAGATTTTGAATTTTATTATCATGAACTATTGCTTCATGTTTTAAACTATCTATTAGAGGTCTTGCTAAAGATGCTTTAACTGGAGTAATTAAATCCACCCAATATGATGAAAGTCATGGTGTCAAAAAAGGTATGATTATGATTTTTAATGACTTATTTAGAATAGATGCATATCTTTTCATCATATCGATATAGCTAAGAATCTCAGGTCCACCTATATCAAAATCCTTATCGGTTGTTTCTTGGATTTCAATTGACTTTATTAAATAAGTTACTACATCATCAACAGATATTGGTTGTGATTTAGTCAATACCCATTTAGGACAGACCATAACAGGAAGTCTTTCAACTAAATACTGTAACATTTGAAATGAACCACCACCTTGACCAAGAATAACAGCAGCACGAAATATTGTAACATCTGCTTTTGATGTTCTTAAAATATCTCCTACCTCCTTTCTACTTCTCATATGTTCAGATAAATCATTATGTTCTGCACCAATAAGACCACTAAGGTAAATTATCCTTTTTGTATTTGTTTCTGACGCTGCTTTGGCAAAATTTTCAGCTGCAATCCTATCTCTTTTTGAAAACTCTTGCCATTTTTTTGATGAACCCTCCATAGAATGTATAAGATAAAAAGCTACATCAACTCCTTTCAGAGCTTCGACTAATTCTGAATAATTAGAAGCATCAGCTTTTACTGCTTCTATTAGATTTCCACTTACATTAAAAAGTTCATATATGTTCTCGGGATTTCTTGTCATACATCTAATCTTATATTGTCCATCAGCTAATAGTCTCTTTACAATTCTACTACCAATAAATCCTGTTGCACCAGTTACTAATATCCTTAAATTTTGTTTTGTATCTTTATTATTGAACATTTAAAATTCCTATACGACTTATTAAATTCACATTATTTACGATTTTGAAATAATTAGAAGCTTTCTTAATCTCTTCTTCTAATTCTGATAGGTTAACTTCCATTGTTATTCTTATTGTTATTTTAATTTATATAAAAAAATTGGTATAGTTTGGGGTTATATCTATTTTCCTATTATCTCATTTCTATTGCTATTTTTTTGTCTAATTCCTTTCTTTTTATTTGATTTCTGGCTATTAAAGCAGTAACCATGGCAGCTCCACCTAGCGCCACACTTGCAATAGCAAATATTTGACCACCATCAATTACACCTAAACCAGTTGCTCCAAATGTTCCACCTATCAATCCATAAGCTATGTTCTTTAAGAAATTCATAACATATTATGCTATTTTGTACTATATAAACTAGTGTCTAATTATTTTTATAGTGCTAACTTGTGTAAGAATTAAGGATATTAGGCACTATGATCCTAATAATAGGCACTATTTATATAATATATCATTGTGTAAATCTTATGCTAATAAAAAATAGCTATTATCAAAATTCATCAAAACTTTACATAGTATATTGTTCTCTTGCTGCATTTATTGCAGCATGGGCAATATCTGGATTACTTACAATAATTGATTTTATGTCTCAAACTCCACCTGGTACTTTTTTTGGAGTAATTGGTATTTCTCTGGGATTTTATGATCCTACTATTGCTCAATATATAGGATTTATTTTGCATTTATTAACAGGATTAACTGCAGGTAATATATTTGGACAGATATCTTTATTTTGGAAACGCTTATCTCCATATAATTCTCAACATGGAATTCTAATGGGAATGGTAGTTGGAATACTACTCTGGGCTATATTGTTTCTACCGCTTGCTACTTTTGTTATCCAACCACGACTTGACTCTTTTGCTAATTCATTTACACCTAACCAATAGTATATACTATTGCATCTCATTTTCAGAATTTGTATTACATTATAATTGGAGGATCATTTATGTTTCATCTTGTCTATGGGGCATTACTTGGATATATTGCAGGTAGAATGTCAGAGATAGGAATTTTTCAACAACAGAGACAAAATAGAAAGTAAAAATAAAAAATTAGATAAACATAGCAGAACTATAAAGTTCCTCTACTAATTTCACAACTATTAAAGGTGGATGAAATTGAAATTTCAAATATATTATAAATATTAAAGATAAATGATTAGATATTATAATATTATTTTGGAAGCAATTTAATTTGAATGAATCATTATTGATAGTATAAACCCGCGAATGTAGTTGCAGGGTTCGAGTCTCACCCCTGGCGATAACCCGTTCTCTAAGGATTCTATTGGCATATTTTAGTGTGAAATAGAAGATTTATTAGAATAATTTCAAGAAATATAACTTATTATTGTAAAGTTTATATAATGATATTGTAAAATAATGTCTGCAATCACTATTTAAATCAGTATAGGATCGTTGTTACACGATTGACTCATAATAATGCGATTGTTATAATAGACATTGGTTATTTAGATCATTTACATCATTAATATGATAGTTGTTCCAAGCTCTAAATTTAATTTATTCAGTAGATGAAAGTTAATGTCTGAAGGTCCAGAAGTAAAGATTATTGCAGACAAAATATCATATCTATTAAAAGGAAAAGAAATTGAAGACATTATATTCAAAAATTTAGATAGTCATATCAAAAATAAAATCATAGGTTCTGAATTAGAATATATAAAACCATTTGGAAAAAATCTTGTCTTCAAATTCTCTTCAGGGATTTTCCTTCGCAATCATATGATGATGTGGGGCAAATGGAGGATCTATGACAGATCAAAATACGACAAAGGATTAGCAATACCTCCACCAAGGCGATCCAAATTGAAAAATCTACATTCACTTTCAACAATAAAAAAGGAAAAAGATGTAAGAAATGATTCTAGAGTAAGATTAACAATTATAACTAAAGAAGCTGTATTAATAGAATTTAATGGCCCAATTTTACAATTTTCAACCGATAACCCTACAGAAAAAGAGCCAATAAAATCATTAGGACCTGATTGTTTAAATCAGCAAATATTCGATAAAGAGGAAATTAAAAAAAGACTGTTAATACATTCAAAGCAAAAAGAATTATTGATTTCTGATGCTTTATTGAATCAAAAAATAATTGCAGGAATTGGGAATAAATATAAATCAGAAATTCTATTTATTTGTAAAATTAATCCATTCAAGCAAATATCTCAACTTGATTCAATACAACAAAATCATCTCTTTAAAGAAATTCCTAAATTACTTAAATATGGATATGAAAATGCAGGTAGAACTAGACCATTATTAACAGGCGAACAAAATTCTTGGAATACTAGACACTGGGTATTTCGTAGAGCAGGTAGGGAGTGTTGGATCTGCAAAACAAAGATTATATCAGAAAAAAAATTAACAGCACGTTCAACATTTTGGTGTCCATACTGTCAACAATAATACAATATTTTTACTTAATTATTGATCAGATATACATACTATATTTTCAATTCATTATTTTAAACTTTTACAGATAAATTATAAGATATAGATACAAACAGAAGTATTTGTTAGTAATAATATCATAAACCCGCGAATATACTTGCAGGGTTAGAGTCCCAATCCGAGAATTAGTTTATTTTACGATTCAATTATAAAAATCAAATAGAAATTAAACTTCATTTTGTTCTTTTTAATTCGTTGTTGAAATAGAGTAATAGTTTTTTATGTCTATTTTCAATCTATTTATTGACTTTTATGATAAATGCGGAGGAGCAAAAAAAAGATTATTGTTGTAACATTAATGAATCATAAATAAGTTCTGTAAATCGTGTTGAATTAATACTACCATCACCATATTGTTCATCATATTCTTTGGTTGGCTTGATCTCATGTACTTGTTCAAGTGTTTTATTTTGCATAACAGCATCAGAAATTGTATTATGTATATCTTTTAACATATTTAGAGATGAAATTATATCATCTTTAGTACTTACATTTCCATGTCCTACAATTATCTTTGTCTGTTCATTTGCTAAGGGCAATATCATTTTTTCCACACCATTAATAATACCTTCAATAGATCCGCCAGCAGGAAGATCAATAAAAGGAAAATAAGTATCACTAATAATATCTCCTACATGAATAACATTTGAAGTATTAAAATGAACTACTGCATCACCATCAGTATGAGCATTTGGAATATGTATTATATTTATTACATCATTATTAAAGTAAAAAGTTATTTCATCACTAAATGTTATAATAGGTAACCCGGCTTCTGGTAGTGGATCAATAGTAGTATTTCTTAATGAACTAAATTGTTCAGTTGCAAGACGTTCCCTTGTATTATCATGAGAAATAACGATAGAATCTGCTTTTCCTAATTCTACATTTCCACCTACATGATCAGGATGCCAATGAGTGTTAATAATAAATTTTATTGGTTTGTCACTTATTTCTCTGATTGCATTTAACATTTCGTCAGTAACATTGTTATATTTATCATCAATAAGAAAAATACCATCGTCACCAACAGAAACTCCTATGTTACCTCCACCTCCAGCTAACATGTATATAGAATCAGTAATTTGGGTTATGTTGAAAGAAAAATCATTTTTTTCCTGTTCTTCTTGTCCATAAACTCCATTAATAACAGAAATAATTCCTACTACTATTAAAATACCGAATAACAAAAAAACCAAAGAATGCTTTTCCATTATCAAAAATGTAAAAATATTCTTTATTTTAATCTTCTTGCTTTATTGAATAATTATTAAATTATATAAACCCCGAAATAACCTTTCGAGGTACGTCCCACTCCCTCCACTCAACGAAAATGACGAAGGCAATGTAGGCGATAGCGGTGGAGATCCTTTATTTGGTAAATATAAGACCTCCACTGAATCAATGAGATCTCCACCAGAAAACAGTCACAGTCATGCTCAAAATGATAGTGATTTAGCCAAAAGTGAAGATGGTGGAGGTGGTGGAGATGTTTTCAGAAAAGTATCACCTTTCAACTGTCATTATTGTGATAGTAAATTCGGCTCTGTTAACTTAACGATATTGATTTAGCTATGGATATCTTTATTTCTAATCTATGATTATTAGATTTGAAAGAAATAGGACATCTACAATTATAGTAATGTATTCTTTGTATTTGTATTTTCTTGGTTTAAGTTTACGCAATACTTCCAAAGCGTTAGTAATCTTTAGAGAAGAGAAAAGAAGTTTTGTTTCTGTCTGGAATTGGATACAACGTTTTGGTTCTGCCAGATTTATAGACGTAGAAGAATATCAGCATTCATAATAGATGAAACAATTAATCAGATCGGTAACCAACACTTTTGGTTATGGATTGCAATTGAACCAATACATAGTTTTGTGCTTGGAATATACATTTCAAAAGAGAGAAACATGCTTGTTGCTGAGCATTTTATTAGATCATTGATCGAAAAATATGGAAAACATCATGTATATACAGATGGTGGAACATGGTATCCAGAAGCATGTAATGTATTGGGATTAAAACACTATTTACATTCTCCATTAGAGAAAAGTCTAATTGAAAGGGTAATGCAATACTTTAAGGATAGGACAGAGAGTTTTGATGATTATTATCCATGTATACAAAAAGATGAATGCAATCTATTACATGTACATAATTGGATACAATTCTTTGTGACTATGTATAATGATACAACATTTGAGAATTATTTTATCAATGAATTGAATGAAAGAGGTGAATATATCTTAAATTAACAGAGCCCACAATGGTCTAGTTTTATATCAAAAAATTTCTTTAACATTTTCCAAGAGTTCATTTAAGTTTTGTTTCTTTTTCATGATATCTATCCATGGATTTGGTATCTGATTGTTTATTATATCAGGAACATTGAGAATTGTAAAATCTGTTGGAACCACATTTGTTAAATCTTCCCATCTAACAGGGATCGAGACAGTAGCTAACTCAGTAGGCCTCAGTGAAAAAATTGATGCTATTGTCTTTCCTCTAGCATTTTGATTGTAATCAAAGAACACCTTACCTGTTCTTTTGGTAGTATCCCATTTCATAGTAATTTTTTCTGGATATCTATTACTCAGAATTTTACCTATAACTTCTGCAAAAGATCTAGTTTGATCATAAGTATATAAATTAACAATAGGAACAAAAATATGTAATCCCGTTTTTCCTGATGTTTTTACATAAGATTCCATATTTAGTTCATCAAATAATTCTTTTAATTTATAAGCTACATCAACTGTTGCTTGGAATGCCTTGAAATTATATTCTGGTTCTTGTTGACCTTTTATTTCCTTTCCTGAATATATATATGGATCTAAGTCAAAAACTATAAAATCAGGAAAATTTAAACCACATTTTTCATCAGATAAGATATCATTTCTTTGTTTACATGCATCAAAATCCTTAATTCTACTATACCATGGATGCATCTCTATGCAACCTAAATTTACAAGCCACAAAAGAGTTTCTTTGTTATTGCATATAATATAGTTGATAATGTTGTCTTTTCTTGATTCTGAGTAAACTTTTACTGTCTGTACATATGTTGGTTTATTATTTTGATTCCAATTTTTGTGGTAGAAAGATTTTCCTTTAATTCCATCAGGATATCTATTTAGTGATAAGGGTCTATCTTTAAGGTAAGGTAGAATATGATTACTAATTTTTTCGTAATACTCAATTATGTCTTTTTTTCTAATTTGAGGATGAATAGTTGTTTTTTCCCAAAATATTTTGTCAAGATTAGAGAAGAAAGAATCAAAATGATTATTGCTCCCTTCTTGTATATTATAACAATCATTAGACTTATTTTCTGTAGATGATTCTACTTCGACTGTTTCTATTACCTTGTTAGTATATTTTTCCATTTCCAAAATGCATTCTTTTGGCATTTTATCCTCTCTAAATCGAAGAAATATAGGAGATCTCATAATTTTTTCATGAGTCCAATCACTAAATTTTATTTCTACTACTAATTCTGGTTTAATCCAATAAGGATTTCGATTAGTATATGGAATATATTCAATTGGACATTTTTCGATTCTTATTTTCTGAAGTTTATCATAAATATGTTGAAGTTGCTGAAAATCAAATCCACTTCCAGTGTGACCAACAAAGTGTAATTTACCATCTGCATCGTTAACTGCAAGAAGAAGAGAACCAAAATAATTTTTTCTATTTCCTTCTCCTTTAGTATAACCTATAACAACACAGTCTTGAGTTTTAATATGTTTTATTTTTAACCAATCCCTAGATCGTTTACCTTGTACATATTTTCCAGTTTTATTTTTGGCTATTAATCCTTCTAATCCCATACTCTTAGTTTTATCAAAAACTTCCCTACCTAATTCTTCAATAAAATCAGATATTTTTATTCTTGTATTTTCTTTGATAGTTTCGGAAAGAATTAATCGTCTCTCTAAAAATGGTAAACCTTGTAAATTCTTTCCATCGATATAAAGAATATCAAAAAAGTAATAAGTTGCTGGTATTTGCCTAGATAGAATTCCAATTTCTCTATCATAATCAACATTCATTCTTTTCTGATGATTTTGAAAACTTGGCAGTCCTGTTTTATTGTCTAATACAACAATTTCACCATCCAAAATTACTGATGTCTCACATTTTATAGACAACTGAGACATTGATGATGGTGATGACGAAATTAATGCATCTACTAATTCTGGATATCTATGAGTAAGTAATTGATCATTTCTAGATCGAAATTCTAGTATCCCCTTTATCTTGTTAAAGTAGAGAATAGATCTAACTCCATCCCATTTGATTTCAAAAACCCAGTCTTTGCTGTTGAAGGGCTTATCCACTAATGTTGATAGCATTGGTTTAATTTTGGTTGGAAATTCATCAAATCTCTTTTGTTGTTGTTGTTGATTAGGAAAAGCAGTAATATTATTTAAATGATTATTACTTTTTTTGATTGTGCGAGTAAAAGAAATTTTATGGTTCTCTTTTTTTTTGGAAGATTCTTTTGCCTTTTTTTCTTGTTTTAGTTTTTCTTCTACTAAATCCTCATTTCTTCTACTGGTCAAGACAGATAGGGGTTTCGTAATAGTTAAATCTTTTTTTGATTCAAACTCATCTGATGATTTCATTAAAAGCCATTGGTTTCCCTCTTTTCCTTTAGCTAAATGAGTCTTAACTAAGGTAAATTTTCCCTTTAATTTCTGACCAAATAAAGTAAAAGTGATCTTCCCTTTATTGAATTGTTCAGATAACTCCATCTCAGACGTATATGTACCCGTATCCCAAACAATTACAGTACCTGCTCCGTAACTTCCCTCAGGAATTACACCCTCAAAGAGTAAATAATCTAATGGATGATCTTCTGTTAGAATAGCAAGCCTTTTTATTTTGGGGTCAAGTGAAATACCTTTTGGTACA
>JAATVJ010000381.1 GCA_014523515.1 Nitrososphaerales archaeon TH1177
GATAGGAATAGGTAGTTTAGTGATCATTTTATCAATTTTAGCTGTAGCAATACCAAAAATTGGACCTTTTATGTCTATTGCTTTAATAGCTGTTACATTATCCATAGTAGGTATTGAAAATATTTTTACAGGTATTACTCTGCCTTCATCAAAAAAATCTCGTATTATAAGTATTGTATTAGGAGCTGCAATTTTGGGTTTTGGTATATTCACTATTTCAAACCCAGAAGCTAGTCTAAAATTTCTAATTTTGATAATAGGAATAGCTCTATTAATCAATGGTATAGTTAGAATATTGAGTAGTAGATCTAATAAAAGTGGTAAAAAGGGAAATCAAATTATTAAATTAGCAACAGGTATAGTTTCTATAGCCTTAGGAGTATTCGTTTTGGCAGCTCCAGAAATAGGTTTCATCATATTAGTCATAGCAATAGTGATCGCACTAGTTATTCAAGGAATAGAAATCATAACATCAGGTATTAGAGGAAAAAAATATAGTATTTTCAGAACATGAACTTTAAAAATTTGTTCACTGGTCCCAATTTATAAATGGGTTTAAATTCCACCGAATACTCTTTTCATAATAGATATAATTTACATATTAATTGTTTTTTGCTAGTTCTTGAATCGTTTGTCAATTTGACAAATCATCTTATTGTCCTTGATTTTAGAAAGTTCAGACTATGACAACGACCTTTGGTTAGTTGGTTTGTTTGCCTATTATATGATTGCCTTGAAGAGAGTATATTGCAAATATTATTTCGTTACAATCCTATTTATTAATTCTCGATATTCTCATTCTAGAATTTGATTATATCATTTGAAAAAATAGTAATGAGGCATCAAGTATCATTTAATGTAAATTGATCTAGTACCATACCATCATTGGCATGAAATTGACCAAGTAATGTCTTGCCATCATTTTCTATCTCAATTTCTAGAAAGCCAAATTTACTTTCTTGATGGACATAATACTTATGTTTTTCTTTAACAGGATCTAGTTCATCTCCTGCTGTACCAACTGTAAGAAATATTATTCCATTATCTTTATCTGAATAAACTGATTGTGAATTATTTGTAATTATTGGTTTTGGTTCCACTTTCTTATTTGTATTTTTTTCAAAATCTGCATTGTACAATATAGGATATGTTCTTTCATAATACTGATTATGACTTGATATTACCAAGTCTACATCATATTGTTGAAAGAGTTGTTGATATATATCACGAAGTTGTTCTGCTTCTACTTTATCTTGATTTGTAGAATACAATGGTTTATGTTGATGTACTACAATCCAATCAATACTAGAATTTGTTGAAGTTTTCGCTAGATCGCTTTTGATAAATTCATATTGTTTACTGCCTTTTTCAAAAGGATGTTCTGTAGACATACTTATGAAATGTAAATTTTTAAAGTCATGTGAGTAATATGGACTCTTTAACTGATGGTAATCAACAATCTGTTTGTATATATTGGCAAATTCAGCATCATGATTTCCTATTGCAATTTTCATTTTATCTTTTATTGATTTTGACATTTCTATCCAGCAAGATGCAGATAGAGATTCTTTTACCTGATCGCCTGTTGTAATTATAAGTTCAGGATGTTGAGCAAGAATATTATTTATTGTCTTTCTTGTTTCATCATTGCAGTACCAATCTCCTGCTGCTATAAAGTTATAATCTGTTGAATTATTATTATCATTTGGTTTCTCTACAAAGTTATTAATAATAGTATTATTATTTTTAGTAATATTAACATCTTTTACTTTATTATTTATTATACTTTTAGAACGTTTAGTTTCACTCACTTGATTATTTAAATTATCATTAGTTGTTTCTTCTTTTTCTTCTTTATATTCTATATATTGTCCAGGATCGAAGATATAATCAAATTCAGCATCATCATTATTATCATCACTATTTATGCTATATGAAGATTTAAAAAATGATAGAGAGAATAGAAGAAGACCTGACAATACAAATATTACTATTATTATATTGCTGTTAATTTTCTTTTTCAATAGATTTATTCCCTCAATTTATTTTGTTATAGCATGACTGAAATCTTTTGTATAAAAATAACAAAATGAAATAAGATTTAATTGAATCACAATCATAATATTACGATAATCAAATGCTTGATTTGAACTATTTGAATAATTCGACATAATTTATTTTACCTTATCATTAAAATTATTCTTTAATTTTTTTATACCCAAAATTATTAATTTGCAATATTTTTTATTAGTCATATTTATTTACTCTTGTCCCAATTTTATATCTTGTTGACATTAAATGAAGACAAAATATAATAGGGATTTTTTTAATAAACTATTATGTTCATAAATAATGGTGTTCCTTAAAACATAAGAGTATTGTAATTTTTTAGACATGATATTTTTAATTTATTATGTAATATTTAAGAAGAATGATATTGCAATACTGTTTTCTGTAAGATAAAAAAATAATAGTGTTATATTCTAGTTTAACTATCGAATAAGATATGATTCTCATAGTTAATATTACAATAATCTAACTTGATATAGATAAAATATAAAAAGATGTAGTATTATTGTTTAAACAATTTTTCTGCTATGTCTAAATTAGATCTAATATTATTATGTAATGTAGTAATTTCATCTAAAGGCTTTTTATCTTCAATAGCACTTGCAAGATCTTCTCTTATCATTACTTCTGTTTCTTCCATTAGGTCATTATCAAGTTCTTTTAGAGGATCTTCGATATACTCATAATTATCAATATAGGCAATATCTACTAATTCAGATGCTCCTTCATAATTTCCTGCATTTAATTCTGTTATTGATTTGTCTAGCAAATTTCTAATATTTGATAAAATGGTTAAGGGATCGCTTTTTTCTCCTTCATTTTCCTCTTGCGCCTTGATATTGTATGATGGCAATAATAAAACCATCATCATTAAAATGGATGAACTAATAGTAGTATAAACCATTTGTTTTTTTGAATTTATCAATTTTATTTTATTTGAAATTTTTTGGTATATATACTAATATTATTTTCTCATTCTTGAGAATAATATTGTTTGTTAAATAGAAATTTATAATATTCAAAAAAAACAACATATTTCTTTTTTATTCTATTTGATTTAACTATGATATCAATCACACTTATCAAATACAAAATCCTATTTATAATCTCTAAATTATGGATCAATAGCCTTTTGAATAGTATGATTGTGTTACCAAAAAAGATGAGATGAAATCTTTATATGTTATTTTAATAAAAAGAATATATTTTATTGCTCTGTTGCGTAACTCGTCTAGATAATCATCTATTTTTTGTTACTAAGGTAAATTATGTAACAGTTATACTTTGAAACCAGTTATACAAAGATGCTTTCAGTATTATCTCCTTTATCATGTTCTCAAATCTTATAGCAGTAACATATTCTCCAAACATTCTTTTGATGCATGAAAAGACAGTTTCTACCATCCATCTCTTTCCATAGTCTACACTATCCTTCCATTGTTGTAGATTGGTTTTCTGTGATTGTACGTTCTTGTTTCTCAAATAATGGTTTGTCTTTCTATACTTGGCATTCTTTCTTACCTTAATTGCTGGTTGAATTCCTTTAAATGATAGAAATTGAAAATTATTGTTACTATCATAGGCACCATCCATAATGGCAGTTTCAACTACTTTGTTCTGTTTTATAGTTATATCATCCACTAATTCGGGTAATATTTTTCCATCATGTACTTGTTCACTGGTTACCTGTAACGATAAAATTCTCTTCTTTGTTATGTCAACTGCTATATGTATTTTGAGATAACCTCTTTTTACTTTCCATTTGTGCCTAATCCATTCCCCTCTGTTTGTAACTTTAACACCAGTAGAATCAATTGCAATTACAAAATTATCATCATGTTGTAAACTGGATTTATCCTGATCATCATCTATTTTGATATGCAATCTGTTTATTCTTCTGCAAATCCTGCTATAATGAGGAATTGATGGTAACGTATTTGCAGCATGAGCTCGTACTATACCCTCTGTTTGTCTGTATGGTAAATGAAAATATGCTCTCACATATCCAAGTAGTTTGATGAATGAATCTGGATATACAAATTTTCTACCTTCTTTGCATTCATTCATCTTCTCTAGTTCAGAATCCCAGTTATCTATAACATCAAAATCAAGTAATATCTCTCCTCTCTTTACCAGAGATTCATTGTACCTCTTCCAGTTCACATGTATTATGACTAGAATAGGTTAGCTAAATGTGTTAGGAATAGCGAGTTACGCAACAAGGCA